>WRFW01000164.1 GCA_009787435.1 Defluviitaleaceae bacterium | reverse complement strand
TTATATTCGTGTTTTTCTAAAACCCCGTTTAGGTTCTTAATTTCGGCTCTATTGCCTTGTTCGTTGGTTACTAAGTTTGTTGGTGATATTGATTTTATTAGCTTGCCGTTTTCATCGTAATCTAATTTTTGGCTTGCTCCGCTCGGGAGAGTTATTTCTATTACTTGCCCTAAGTCATTATAGGCATAGGTTGATTTTTCAACGTCTGGGTTGGTTATACTTTCGGTTTCACGGTGTTCAGTATAAGTATAAATTGTTTTGTTCGTTTCTCTTAGCTGTGTTTCGTTTATAAAGTGATTTGGGTCTTCTAAAACTTCACTAAGTTTTACTAGTTTAGTTAGTTTTTTATTTTCATCAAAATAAAATATTTCTTTTTGTTTTAAGCTATTTGTATATGAAGTGTAGTGGGTCGGATAGTTGGGCTTCTGTTTGACTTCTTGGCGGAGTTGTATTTGAGGAGATAGGGAGGGGTTTGGAGTTTGTTTTTATACTTAATAACTCTATATCCGATGGTTTTACAGTAAACCCAACCTAAACTGTTACCTAAATCATCAATAAAGTCAACTTCATAATCTAATGTTGGCACTTTATATACCATAAATATAGTGCCAACAGTTCCTTTTAAAATAACTTTAGATATACTGTGCTTAGCTTTAATAGTGTCAAATTCTTTAAACATATCCCATGTTTACTGCACTTCTTATTGTCAAAGTATCTCCGACTGTCATCGCTTGGCTGATGCCAATGTAAGCAGGTGCAAATGTACGATTTATATCTCCTATAAAACTTATTATAGGTGTAACAAGTTCTCCATAAAGATTTTCTACAACACTTGTTGTGTCTACTATCTAAATCCACTTGTGGAACTTCATTAGAAACTGCACGTTCAAACAAAGATAAAAACCTTTTTTCTGGCGTTTCGTATTCTGGACTACTTGATTGTATGTAGTATTTTTGTGTTATAACAAGTTCATCTCCAGCTACACTATCATAGTTAGAGAAGTGGTCTGTATTTATCTCAAATCTATTATCTTCAGATAAAACAACACTTTCGCTATTTAAGAATATACTTATTACTGCTTCTTGTCTTTGATTAGCTAAAACGTGCAAAGGCATAACACCCGAAACTGTAAAAGCAACTAGCATAAAAGCGATAATCCTTTTAAATGATTTTAATTTAATCATCTGTTTACTTCCTCTTGTTTATTTTTATTTTTTATAATAAAAAAGCAACCCGAAGACTGCCATCATTCTCTGAAAAGAAAAAGGGTTAGAAAGAACTATCCCTAATTTTGTTTGTTTTATCATTTGTGAACAACGTTAATACTTCATATAAAAAAGTAAATTCAATCTAAATCTAAACTAAAACCACGTTCATTACGTACACGTTCCAAAACTTCTTGTCTATGTATAGTACGCTGTTCTTCATTTTAGCGAACATGATAGTACCGTTGCCTATCTTTTGCAGACCTTGTTATATTAAAGCGGCCTATACCTTAATAATCAACTGCTATAGCTATTCCAATATAGTAATATGTTGGATTTAATATAAAATAAGCCGTTAAAGGTCTTCTTTCTAAAATATCATCTACAATATTGAAAATTTGTTCTCTTAATAGTACCATAAATATACCTTTGAGTCGAGAAAGAAGATATCACCTTTGTTCTGTTTGCACCAAAAAACGGTCAAAAAGTTGTTGATGGGTAAGACCGCTAAAATAAGCATTGGAAGTGAACCTATTATTACGCATATCAATAGCTTGTTCTATGCTTGATGCTGTAGCTGGTAAATATATTTTATAATTATGAACACCATAATTATAGCGATGATAATTGATACGTTCTAAAAACCGTCTTGTACTTCAAAATGGTTTAGTTCATAACCACAAAAATCTAAGTTTCTTGGCATTTCAAATCTTTGTACAATATATATAACATCATAATTTTTTAAATGAATTTTACTTTCATGAGCTATAACAAAAATAGTAATTATGATTAAAAAAGTTAAACCCAATATTTTTTTAAGCAAAATGATCTCCTTTAAAAAATAAAAACAACCAAGATATTAAACTTGATTGTTTGTTTTTTATTCAAATGGTTCATCTAACATACGTTCAACATTGTTACCGCGTTTTATACACTTGCCACGCAAAACAGCGTGCTTATTTTCGGGAAATACGATATAATCTATAATAGTTGTATTTTCTTTAGTACACATGCAAAACATATTGTTAATTATTTTAAATTGTATCTCTTTGGGAGTATTATCCCAATATGTTTTTGCTTTATCATTCCAAGACACGCTTATTTGCTCCTTTAATTACTATTATCTAAGCATTTGATAATTGAAAAGACGAGAATTTTCGTTATAATCAAATGAAACAAAACTACCATGTCCAAAATAATTTATACCACGGCGTAGTATGTTTTCTCTATGCCCGTTTGAGTTCATCCATCTGTATACTAATTCAGCAGCAACTAATTGATAATTACCGCTACGTTCTCTAATCCCAGAAGAACCATTAGCACCACCCATTGCAAAATATTCATCTATCCATTCTTGACGCTCAGCATCTGTAAGTCTACGGTTAGGTAACTGTATTTGGCTTTATGTATATCTAAAAGGTGCATATCTATCATCTTCAGTAACAGGTTTAACAACATTAACAGGTGTTTGAAGTTGCACAGGTACATTATTTGCATGCGGGTTAACAGAATCAGTAGCACTTACAGCAACATTCATTATGCTAGAGTTGTTTGCATAAGTTTGTACTGGCACAGAACCAAACATCATACCGCTATTAAAGCACCGACTGTTACTTTTCTAAACTTTTTCATAATAACCTCCTTCCTTTTAGTTTTTACATTTTAGAATTTTATGTTAGTTTTATTTATAATGCAATTATACCACAACAACTTATAGTTGTCAAGTGATTTAAGAAGGTTTTTGTAAAGTGAATTACTCATAAGCAGGCAAAAGCAAATCTTGCAAAGTATATTTGTCCATATTATCTAAAGACCAATGTGCAAGCGTTCTTACAACATTTTATTTATTATAATCCCATAACTTCACAAGCCTTTGTATTTCAGCGTTAACTTGCTCTGTCATACGTGTAGTTATCGTATAATCAAATTTTTCATTATCGTTTATTTTGCCTCCTTGGGCTTTATTGCCCTGCAAATTTCACGTATAACCTTGTTTTTATAGCAAATTGTTTAAGCTCTTCATTATCTGCCATTCTAATGTTTATCCACATAAGTATATGCATAACGGTTGCTATATCAATTAATAGACATTGTCCTAGGTGGTCTATACGCCTTTCTATAGAACTAGTTATAGCCATTTTTAAAGTTATTGGATTGGGGCGTGATTTTTTTCTTGTCTTTTCTATTTTATTTATCTTAGTTTCATTCATAGTAGGGTTACTCATCACAGTGATATATCTTCTTTTTATTTTTAAACTTAATAATATCTAAAAAACAATATTTTTCAAAATTATAGTGTATTCATTTATATTTATCAAGAGTTTTGAAATGATATAATCATTGATTATGTTAGTTTATTGAAGTAGGTGGTAAGAAACCGCTTCCGCTAATATTTGAACTAGGAATAGACCCAGGTGTTGTATTTTTCGGCATAGAGTTTTGTTGTATTAGGTGTGTTTACATCATGCTTTAAAGTGCCAAAACGCGGCAAGGTGTTAGTTTCAGGTGTTATTTATACGTTCCAGTGTCCTGCTGAATTTATATTATTTTGTTGGTTTCTAAAACGCCAATCAGCTGGTTGATTATTTTGTATAGTTGACAAACCATGTGCAGACGGTGCTTCTAGTTATATAGTTGCGTTTCTGCGTACGTTTACTGTAAATGGGTCTTGACGTACAGCATCATGCCAAATAGTAGGGCGACCTAAATCTATAGTAAAAAATTCTATATCGCCACGTGGTAACACGTTTCCAGATACATACGCGCTGTGCCGTCGGCGTTTAATGTTGCGTTATTAATAAGGCTATTTAAATAAATATATAAATAAGCTTCAAGCATAGCAGGATTTGCAGCTAATACACGTTGTACCCAGCTATCATAATTAATGCCTGCGGCATCTGTTCTCGATTGTATAATTGTCGTTTGCCCGCTAGAAGAAAAAACTGTGGCAATTGTTCAGCAGATAAAGGTTGTGGCGTTTGTGCTAGTGCTTTTGATACACTTGCTGTACAATAACTTCTACTGGTGTAAGTTCTACCCACGGCACGTACGGTTGATATAAAGGGTTTTCTATACGAATAGTACGGCTAGTTCGTTCGCCTAATATATCCATAGCTTGTAGCATTATATAAGGCACATTTTAATCTTCTCCTAAAAGGTCTGCTAAACTTACCTCCACGGTTTGGTTAAGGTTAGTGTTTAGATCCGTTATTTCAACCATAAGAATATCACCACCACTCCAGTTCGTATTAACGCTCGCAAACTATCTTCATTTTCTAGTGCTAAGCTAGGTACAGACATTAGAATAAATAGAAAAAGTGTCGCATATTTTTTCATTATGGCACTTTTCCAAAAGTTCTTTTTATTTTTTTTCCTTCGGTTTTAAGATTTTAATAAAAAACACTCCTCTCACATTTAAAATGCTTTTTATATATAGTAACGCTTCTTCTTGCAGCATGCCTTTAAGTCAAGTTTATTTTTGATTTGTCTGAAAGTATTTCTAAAAGGTTTAGCTCTTGCAGTTTTGAAAAAACAAACTCGTTTTGTTTATTAACTAGCGACTGCTTATTAAGAAAGTACTTCTTCAATAAACTCATCAACGGTTGTAATTTTACTAATAACGTCTTCAAGCGTTTTTGGTTTCGTTTTAGAAAGTTGCAAATATGTTCTTGTTGGTTTCTTTTTTTCGCTTTTAACAACATCTTCTTTTTTGTCTTCTTCAGATTGATTTTTAAAATCTATATCTTGCTCTGGTTTTTCTGTTGTTTCTACCGTTTCTATTTTCGTTCTCCTTTAATTTTTGTATAAAAAAACTTCGCACTTGGTCGTATGGGTGATTAGCAAAATATGTTTGCGACCAGCCCCAGTGGGTACAAAGTTAAAATAGTGTTGTCATACAACAATGATATTTAAAGTTACTAAAATTAGCAGCGTGTGTATCAAAGACTAAATCTCTAAAACTTATATTAGAAACTTGCTCCATTCCACTAGATAGCACACTCATAGGGTCAATAGAAGTGCCATTAACTAAAATAACAAAGCATAAGAGCGGTCCTGTTATTCGGTCAGTAACACCTGACAGTTTCTATTGTAACTACTTTCTATAACTTCACCTGTCATAGCTTCAAAAACAGGTGTGCCTATAGGTACTCCTATATCCATGCCGTTATGGAACTATGGCGAACCAAATATAATATGGTTACCCCAAGGGCTAGTTATTCTTTGTCTATATGCTGGCCATTGTATTTCAAGACCGTCAAAAGCAAGTGCAACTTCTTCCGGGTATAAACCATTTACCCATTCTCGACTATATACCCTAAGTCTGGGAACATTGCTAATACGTTATTTTCTGCTAGGTCGTGTATGTCTTGTCTATCTTATTCGTCTAAATAGCGAGAGCTTAAACCTTGTACATATCTTAGGTTTAAATAGTTTATGATTTCATCAATCGTACGCTGTCTTAAGTCTATCGTTAATCTCTTTCTAGGCACGTAAACGTTACCTAGACATAATTCTCGTTCGTGTTCTATGCCATCTTCGTCTATATAAATGTATATATCGTAAACGTACTCAAATAGGCTGTTACCATCGCTATCGTAAACAAACTCGCCATATTCATCACGTAAATATTCACGCATATAACCTGCTATAAATCCCATATATACATCTTCATAAAATTTTAAAGTATAATTGAAACCGTGTAAATATCTTAAATTATCGAATGAACCTTGTCTATTTTGACATCAATCGTTATCAAAGAAAACCATATATAGAGCAAAAAAGTTATTTATATTTTTATGTAACCTTGCCATACCGTCTGTTATTTTATTAGAAGTATCTTCATAATAAAATATTCCGTTAGTTAAACTACCAACTCTATAAAAATCAACAGAGTTTGCCCTAGAACGTATATTACTATTAGCTTCGTTGTCAATTTGATTTACATAGGTGATATAACTAACTATTTCTTCTTCGTCTGCATCTGGCATACTAAAAAAAGGCGAAAGTATACCTGCAAACAAACTAAAAAGAAATATAAAACCTATGATAAAAAGAAGCGGCTTCCAAAAAAACGGATTAAAAACTGTTACTTTAACTAATGCCATAGCCTTTTTTTATTTTATGTCTTTGTAATTCACGGGAAGCTAAAGGACTTTTTTTGTAATAGCAGAGCGTCCCTAAGTTCTTTTGTATAAGTGCCATTTAGCTTTTGTTTATTTATCTCTGTAAGTGCTATTTTTTTATTGTTTTTTAGTTCCTTTAATTCAAGCTTTTTAAATTTTCTATAAGAGATATTTTTAGCATATTTATAAATAGCAACTGGGTTTGCTTTCTTTACAACATCTACCGCTACACGTTCCGCTTTTTGTTCTACATAGTGTACACCTCGCAAAATATCGTTATCATCTTCGTTAATGGTTTTTCTCACTTTGTAGATGCATCAACTGTACTCTTTTCAGCTAGGCTATGTAAAGCTTGGTTATTTTTTAGCCTACCGGCTATTATTTTTCTATTAAATTCTTTTTGACTAAAAGAGTTTTTGATAGTAGCAGAGTTAGAAACTGTTTCTAAATCAGCATTTTTAATAACTAACTTTTTCCCTTTTCTACTTGTATCAAGTGTGCTTTCTTTTTCTGTTTTTAACTTGCTATCTTTATAAGACTTAATTTTAAAATTTGTTTTAGCGTTAGTATTTAAATCGTTTTGATTTGGAGAAGTAGTAACTTCGTCCCCACTGGGTAAAAAGTTACTTTCTTGTTTGTTTTTATCGCCAACGTCTTCATCATATCTTGAAGCAGTATTTTCACTTTTTTCTTTGCCATTGTCAGAATTTAAATCAATCTTAGTATCATCATTATCATACATTTTAAAAGTACCGTTTGAAAAAGAACTATTATTCTTCTCTTCATCAGGCTTGATTTTGTCATCATTTAAATAACTAAGATGTGGTTTTGTAATCTGTTCAAGTTTTTTGCATGCTTATCAAACTTTTTACAGTTTTTAATTTCGTTACCGTAAACGTTTATATGGCGATTATTTTTCTTTTCTGACTTTGTACCCATTGGGGACGAGGTAGGTTTTTCTTCTATATTTTCAATATTAAAATTAGAAGTTTGCTCTTTCGTTTCAAAAGTTTCTTCTTGTTTTAGAGTTTCTTTAAAATCCGATACTTTAAGACTGATTTAGATATGTGTTTTAGAGGTTTGAACTTCATTTAAAGTTTCGTACACAGTGGGGCCAAGTGTGTTATTTTCACTATGTATATTAACGTTTGTACTATCAAAGCTAGTTTTATCTTTTTCATAAGAATCTATTTTATTTGTAATAGAATTAGCTTTGCTTTTTTCTTCGTACGTCTGATTTTTATATTTAGACATAGTAGTTCCTTTTTATCTATATCCCCTTAAGTAACTATACCCACAGTGGGTACGAAGTGAGGCTATTTATCATTTGGGTTAGTAGTCATAAGTTTATACATTTTTGTGTTTCGTGGGAAACGGTCTACAAATGGTAACACTGTATTACCCAAAAATAAAAGACCCTCACCAGTGCCGCTTTGTGTAACATATCTTAATTGCTCTTTTGATATTCCTAAAGCACCTGCTAGTATACGTCTATCACCCTCAGCTTGCTCAAACATTATAATGAATGGAGAGTTTTTAAAAATATTTTCGTTTTGTGAATAAGACAGTGAGTCAGACACATTTTGTGTAATAGCTGTTGGAATTCCAAAGTGTTTACGAAAGCGTTTATAAATATTAGCCGCATATGCTGTTGTTTGTTCATCTTTAAGAAGCAAATGAAACTCGTCCATATATAGCCAAGTAGATAGATTATCATCGTTCTTTTTATTTGTGTTTTTGTTTTTAGAAACACGACCCCAAATACTA
>WRFW01000163.1 GCA_009787435.1 Defluviitaleaceae bacterium | reverse complement strand
CATAGAGCCTACAGAATCTGTGCCTTGAATGTTGCTAATATCAAAAGCTTCTATACGTGTTAAATTTTCTAAATTCAAAGCTTTTTCTAACTCTTCTATTGCTCCTTTTGTTCGCTCATTTTGGCGTTTAAGCTCGCCTGCAAATTGCTCTATAGTTAATATTGCATTTCTTGCTGCAATATCTAAAATGCGTTTTTTATCCCCTCTTTGCGGGTTAATTAAATTAACTTTAAAGCCCCTTAAATCGCTGAGCCATTTTGTAATTATATCTTTTTCAAGCAAGTCTTCTTCTATTAAAATTTCTTTCGGAATAAAACTTAAGCTTGAATAAAACTGCTTTAAAAATGAACTTAGTATATTTGCTCTGCTTTCACCAGAAACACCCTCTAAAAAAATGCTTTCACGCCCTATCATTTTCCCTGCTCTTATAAAAAATATTTGAACTAAGGCGTCTTTGCCTGAAACTGCTAATGCTAAAACATCTTGGTCTATATTGTCTGTATTTTCTACATTTTGGTTTTCGGTTAAAGATTTTATAGAATTAATTTTGTCTCTTAAAGAAGCTGCTTTTTCAAAATTTAAGTTTTGCGAAGATTCTATCATTTGGGCTGTAAATGTTTTTATTAAGTGTTCGTATTTACCCTCTAAAAAGTTAACAGCTTCATTTATAAAAATGTTATAATCTTCTTCAGTAATCAAAGAAGCACAAGGCGCTTTACACTTTCCAATATGAAAATTAAGACAAGGCCTGCCTTTATTTATATCTCTCGGAAAAACTCTTTTACTAGTGCGGATTGGCCATATAGTATGTATAAGCTCCATAGTTTCATTCATTAAAAATCCACTTGTATATGGTCCAAAGTATTTGCCGCCATCTTTCAAGACTTTTCGTGTTTTTATGATTTTAGGAAACATCTCATTTGTAATTTTAATATACGGATATGTTTTATCATCTTTTAATAAAATGTTGTAGCGTGGTCTATTTTTCTTTATTAAGTTATTTTCAAGAATTAAAGCTTCAACTTCTGTTTCTGTTACTATATATTCAAAGCTTTTTATGTGCATAGCCATATATTTAGTTTTTATGCTAACTGCTTGGCTAGACTCTTGAAAATATTGACGAACACGGCTTTTTAAATTAACACTTTTGCCTACATATATTGTAATATCATTTTCATCTTTCATTAAATAAACGCCCGGTTTTTCTGGCAGCTTTTTCAATTCTTCTTGTATATTAAACATTTAGCTTTCTCCCAATATGTTTTATAAGAAACTGTTTAGAAACTTAGCAAAATTATAGACTTTGTGAATGAATGCTTAGGCATTTAACAATGCCAAAGGTAGTTTAAATATAATTTTTGAAAATCTCTTTCCACCTAACTAAAGTTGCAGGCTTTAATAAATCTACTTGGTTAAAATAAATTATAACATTGCCCCCTGTTCGCTCCACTTTAGTTACACTTTCATCGTTTTCTATATTTTTAATTAAACTTAAAAGCTCATCTTCACGCTCTCTATGTTCTAAAACGTGCACTGAAAGAATTCCAGGTTCAAGATTTATAAGTTGTAAATTATATTTTATAAGCTCTGCTGCTAATTTTTTTTTAATCATAAAACACCTCTTCTTTAAATTTTTTAATAATTGAGCACCTATAAAAACTGCCAAGTTTTTAGAAAGGTGCTTTTAAATAACGTGCTCAAAAAATAATTATAATATATATATAGTAAAATTTCAAGTAATGTGTTATAATAGTTGTGATAAATTTTTCATAACTTTTAAGGAGGCTTTTATGCTAGTAACAACTAAAGAAATGTTTGCCAATGCTTTTGAAAAAAAATATGCAATAGGTGCTTTTAATATAGGCAATTTAGAAATAATTCAAGGGGTAACAAGGGCTTGTGCAAAGCATAACTCAGCAGTTATACTTGGTGTTTCTAAAAGCGGGCTGAAATATGCAGGGGCTGGCTATTTAAAAAAGATGATAGATGCAGCAATAGAAGAAACAGGAATAGATATAGCCCTGCATTTAGACCACGGCACAGATTTTGACATAGTGAAAGAAGCAATAGCAGCAGGCTTCACATCTGTAATGTTTGACGGCAGCCATTATGATTATGAAGAAAACGTGAAAAAAACTATGGAAGTAGTAAAATATGCTCACGATAAAGGGGTTGTAGTAGAAGCTGAACTTGGTGTGTTAGCTGGCGTTGAAGACGATATAAATGTAGATTCCTCTTTGGCTACATATACAGACCCAGACCAAGCTGTAGATTTTGTGCAAAGAACAGGTATAGATAGCTTAGCAATAGCAATAGGCACAAGCCACGGTGCATATAAGTTTAAAGGGGAAGCAAAGTTAGATTTTGCAAGATTAGAAACTATAACAAAAAAATTAGAATTAGCAGGGCATAAAAATTTTCCAATAGTGCTTCACGGTGCAAGTGCTGTGGACCCACACGCTGTGGAGCTTTGCAATAAATATGGCGGGCAAATAAAAGGGGCAGCAGGCATTCCAACTGAAATGCTAAGAAAAGCAGCTAGCATGGCTGTTTGTAAAATAAATATGGATACAGATATCCGCCTAGCGATGACTGCATATATAAGAAAGCATTTTGGTGAAAACCCAGCAAGTTTTGACCCAAGAGGGTATTTAGGGGAAGCAAGAGAATATATAGAAAAATCGGTTGAAGATAAAATTTTAAATGTATTAGGCAGTGCTGGCTCTTCTATCAATGGGAAAAGCTGCTGTTTATAGAAATTTTAAATACACTTATTTTAGCTGCTCATGTTTAAAAAAGCAGTGGCTCTAAAAACATTCCCTAGCTAAAATAAGTGTATAAAACATTTTCTAAATAACACCATAAAATATAGTAATAGCTGCTCATGTTTAAAAAGCAGTGGCTCTAAAAACATTCCCTAGCTATTACTATATTTTATGGTTGTAATTAACTTAAGAAAGAATAATTCAGGAATTTAATCCTCAGTTTTTTCTTTTTCGCTTTCTTCTTTTAATTTTTCCATAACTTCTTTCGCGATATCTTCTTTATCTTTTTTGCCAAATTTCTCTTGAAGCTTAGAGAAAATGCCAGGCAGCATGTCTATTATTTTATTCAAACTATCTTTATCTTTCATATTTACAAGCTGAACATTATCATTTTTTATTACCAATATAGCAGAGGGTGTTATTTTAGCCCCTAAACCGCCTGAATCGCTCGTGCCTTTCTTTTCCCTTTCTTTATCTTTTGAACTTGCACCTACACCGAAAAAAACGTCTATAAGAGGTACTATAGTAGTATCGCCTATTTGCATTGGCTCTCCAATTACGGTTTTGCTATTTATGAAATTTTCCATTTTTGAAAATAGCTTTTCAAGACCAGGGTTTAATTCTTTCATAATTCTTTTCTCCTTTTTCTCACATAAAATAATAATTTTAAAACAGGGGCAGAAAGTATAAACCTAACTGCTGGGGCGGCAAAATAAATGAGCCTAAGCTTTCCAGCAAGTTCTAAATAGCCCTCTAATTTAGTTTCTTCATAGTTGCCTATTATTTGAACATTGTCGCTCAAATGAAATTGAGATATAAAAGCCATTAAAAGCCCAGTTTTATAAGGGTCTATTCCTATTTCAGCTGAAAGATTAAAGATTTTAGGCTTCAAGCGTTTTATAATTTTAAATACTAAGCGTTTGGTTGGTTTTATAAGCCTTTCAAATTCAAAATCTTCTAAAATGCTCCACCAAGTCTCAATTTTTTCAAATAAACTTTTCTTCTCAACTTCTTCGCTTGTATCTTCTTCAAGTTGTTCAAGCTGCTTAAGTTCTACTTCAAGCTTTTCAGGGGCTAACTTATTTTCTCTTTTTTCTTCTAAAGTTGTATGCTCGGTATTAGCAAGTTTATTTTCGCTGTTTTTTTGCTTTTCTTTTTTTCCTAAAGAGGGGTGTTTTTGAGGTTTCCCTCGTTTAGATTTAGGCAGCCGCTTTTTTTTAGGAAAAAGTGTGAAGCTTAAAATTTTAATTCGTATTTCATATTGAAAATCGCTTTTGAACAATATGTAATACCTAATAGGCATAAAAAGGGCAACCAAAGAGACGACGATAATTAAACCTATCACCGCCAAAATTAAAATTAATATCCAAAATAATATGCTTAAAAAGATTTGCATTGTTCTATAATATTTTCTAAATCGTCTGTCCAGATTCCTTCTGTTTTATTTTTAAACCAAGTTAGTTGGCGTTTTGCAAATTTTCTAGTATTTTGTTTAATTAAATCTATCGCTTGTTCTAAGCTTAGCTGCCCCTCTAAATGGCGTATAATTTCAATATAGCCTATAGCTTGCATAGCTTTTAATTCTTTAGTGTATCCCATGCTAAGCAAGTTTTTAACTTCGCCGACTAAGCCTTTTGCAATCATATCATCTACACGGTTATTTATGTTTTCATAAAGAATTTTACGCTCTTTATTCACTATGAAAATTTTAGCATTATAAGCTAATTTACGCTTTTTCTGAAATTCATTATGGCTAGATATTTTTATTCCGTGTGTTTTATAAAATTCTAAAGCTCTTATTACTCGCTTGCGATTATTTTGGTGCACTATATTTGCGGTTTCCAAATCTACAACTGCTAACATCTCATGAAGCTCTGCCGAACTGTACTTTTCTAATTCTTTTCTATAAACTATGTCTATATTTTCTATAAATTCATTATCATATAATAGAGCGTGCAAATAAAATGAACTGCCACCTACTATTATAGGCAGCTTGTCCATATTATTTATTAGATTTTTAGCATGTTTAACATAATCAAAAACTGTGAATTCTTCATTTGGTTCTACAAGGTCGGTTAAAAGAGCAGGTGTTTTAGCTGTGCCTATATTCATATATTTATAAACTTGCATAGAGTCTGCACTTATTAGCTCTCCGTTAAACTCTTTTTTTAAATTTTCTGCAATTGTAGATTTTCCACTTGCTGTTGGCCCTGTTATTACTACTATTTTTTTCATTTGTGCTCTCTATAAAATTTTAAAGCTTCTATAAGTTCTGCTTCTATTTCCTTTTCGGTTTGGCTTGGTTCAAAATAAGTTTTAATTTTATCATATTTGATTTTTAAAAAATTTATAGATTTTTCAGCTGAGTTAAATAAAGTGTCTATTGTATGTCTATACTGCCAAATGCCCGTTTGTGAGATTTTTTTTAAAGCTTCTGCTTGGTCTATACTAATTTTTATTTTGTTTTCTAATAAATATTTATAAATTTCTGCTTGCTCGGCTTCTTTTAGAAAAGAAAGGGCTAGCCCTGCTCTCATTTTTAAAGAGCCATCATCTAAGAGAATCTTTAATTCATTTGAGAGTTTATTTAATCGTAAGTATCTTGCGATTGTATTTTTATTTAATTCATATTTTTCGCCTGTTTCTTCTGCTGCTAGCTTTTTATCTTCTAAGAAACTATTCACATCTTTTACTAGATCTGTCCGCTTGCCTTGGCTTTTTAGAGCATTATAATAAATTGAAACTATATAAATTTTTTCACTGAGAGATAGCTCGCTAAAGCTTCGCTGCATTAAATTTGATTCTATTAATATTAATTTAGCTTCATCATCTGTAAAATCTTTAATTATGCAAGGCACTATTTTAAGGCTTGCTTCTTTTGCGGCTTCTATTCGATTGTGCCCCGCTAAAATTTCATATTTAAACTCTTTTTCTTCTCTGCCTGGGGGAATAGGGCGAACTATTAAAGGGTTTAAAATGCCATTATTTTTTATACTTTCAACCATATCTAAAAAACGCTTTCCAGTATAAAGTTTAAAGGGGTGATTTTTAAAATGAGCTAATTTTTCAATTTTAACATTTTCGATTGATAATTCAGAACTTTGGTGAGTTGATTTTAGTAAACTTAAATTTGCAGTGGGATTTTTCAAATTAAAAGACATTTAATTACTCCTTTAAGTATTCTAAAGCCAAATCCATATAAGCACGGCCAGCGTTATTCCCTCTTTCTGAGACTATAGATATTCCTTTACTTTGATTGTCGCTAACTTTAACAGAGGGTGGTATATAAGTATTAAAAATTTTTAAAAGCTCGCCATATTTTATTTTAACAATTTCAGCAGCATTTTTTTGAAAAGTGCTTCGCCCATCTAGCATAGTGAACACTACACCTGCTATTTGTAATTTTTTATTTATTTTCGATTTAATAGTAGCTATAGTATTTAAAAGAAGTTCAAGCCCTTTAACGCTAAAATATTGGCTTTGAACAGGAATTATAACTTCATCACTAGCACAAAGTGCGTTCACGGTTAAAATATTTAAACTTGGCAAGCAATCTATAATGCAATAATCATAATCATTTTTAAATTGTTCTAAAAAATCGCCTAAGTAACTTTCACGCCCTATGGCTGTGGAAAGCTTGTCCTCAAGTTCTACGAGCTCTATACTTGCAGGAATGAATTGTAATTTTCCATAAATTTTAATGTATTTTTCACGATTTATATTTTTATTTGATAAAATAATGTTAGATATAGTATATTCCAATTCATCTGGATAGTCTATACCGAAGCCCATAGTTAAATTTGCCTGCGGGTCTAAATCGACAACTAACACACGCTTTCCAAGCTCACTTAAAGCTACACTTAAATTTATAGCTGTGGTAGTTTTGCCTACGCCGCCTTTTTGGTTTGCTATTGATATTATTTTCATATTACCTACTTTAATTTATAACAATCTTTATGCTATCCCTCTCTTTAAAAGCATTGCCTTCTAAAACTATTTCTAACGTATCTTTTAATGAACCTTCAATTTTTATTTCAGGCATTTTATTTTTTTCTTTAATTTCTACTGAAGCTTTCATAGCTTCCCCCTCCTCTGCTTCTTCTTTTTCTGGCTTAACTTTAGCTAAGCCTAAACTTATACGCAAAGCAGTTTCCATATCTTCTCCAAATTCTACTTTGTCCATCCAGAAAAGAAGCTGGTCTTTATCAACTGTGTGTAAGTTTTCAAATTGGATTACCGATTTAATGCCAGTGGTGGCTGGGGTGAAATAAATATGAGTTGGTCTGCCTTTATATGTAGTATTGCTAGTTAACACTGCTACTATAGTTCGGGGAGAATGAGTGTTGCCAAGGTCGTTTTGAATAATTAAAACTGGTCTTCTGCCGTAAATTCCGCCTAAATCACACATATATATTTCGCCACGTTTGACATCGAATTTATATTTTTTTTCTTCTTCTTCAATTTTTATATCTGAGAATTTCATAAGTATGCTCCCTCCTTACTTTAAAACTTTAACCCCACTAACGATTATATCATATTTCCTAGAATTATGCAAATGAAATTTTTTATTTTTCAAGCAAGGCTTACTATAGCATTTTGGGGCAATTTGTGTTATACTTTAGGTATATGAAAATTAAAATATTAGAAAATGATATGATAGAAAAAATTGCAGCAGGGGAAGTTATTGAAAGGCCTGTGTCTGCTGTGAAAGAACTTATAGAAAATGGGGTAGATGCAGGGGCAAGTACTATAACTATTGAAATTAGCGGCGGCGGGAAAGATTTAATAAGAGTAACAGACAATGGAAGCGGGATAGAAGAAGCCGATTTAGAAAATGTGTTTAAAAGGCACGCAACTAGTAAAATAGAAACATTAAATGATTTAGAAAATGTGCTTTCATTAGGGTTTAGAGGAGAAGCAATGGCTGCCATTGCTACCGTTTCAACTGTTACGCTTTCAACTAAAACTGAAGAGCAAAGCTTAGGCAATATAATAGAGCTGCGGGGCGGGGTTATTACTAAAAAAGAAAAAAAGGCTATGCAAAAAGGTACAACAATTGTAGTGCGGAATTTATTTTTTAATGTGCCTGCCCGCCGAAAATTTTTAAAAAATAATACAACAGAAGCTAGCCAAATAGAAAGCTTAACCGCTAAATTAGCACTGGCAAACCCACACATAAGCTTCACTTACATAAACGAGGGAACTACAAAAATAAAAAGTTTAGCAAAAAACTTAGAAGAAACGATATACAACATATATGGAAATGAATTTAGAGGAAACTTAATTGAAATT
>WRFW01000162.1 GCA_009787435.1 Defluviitaleaceae bacterium | reverse complement strand
AGGGCTAACCGATAGAGATGGCTCTTTCCTAGTAGGTAGAAAAGAGGGTCAAACTTGGGAAGATTTAAAAGGAAGCACAGTGTTGCCAGGGCGGCGGGGTGGTATGCCTTTTATGGTTTTAGAATACAATTTAACAAATAAAGGGATTATAGATTACGTATATTTTAATAATAGCATACAATTTTCAGCTATGGTATCCGCTTTTTTAGGCGGCACTGGTGATTTTGTAACAGTGTTTGAGCCAGTAGCAAGCATGTTAGAATTAGAGGGGCGTGGCTATGTTATAGAAGCTGTTGGTGAGTATATAGGAAGTTTACCATATACAGCTTACTATGCTCTTTCAAGTTTTATAGAAGAAAATCCAGAACTTATAAGAAGATTTACTAGGGCAATTTCCCGTGGGCAAAAATGGGTTTATGAAAATAGTTCTGAAGATATAGCAAATTTAATATCACCATTTTTTCAAGATACGGATTTAGAACTTTTAAAGAGAGCCATAGAAAGATATAAAAATATAGGTGCGTTTGCTCAAACACCTTTAATTAAACCAGAATCTTTTTATAGAATGCAAAGAATAATATATAATGCGGGCGAGCTTCCAAAATGGGTAGATTTTGATACTTTAATAACGAATGAATTCATTGAACACTAAGCTCAGAATTATTGATAGTTTTTTAAGTAGACTATCCAAAATAATAATTTAAAACGGTAACACTTGGGCATTTTCAAAAAATGAGCATTGACAAAATAAAATAGATTTGATATAATTTTGTTATAGAGCTTTTTTATAAGTTTCTATAATTTTGAGAGACGATAGGAGGACTGAGTTTATGCCTTTATTAGAAGAAATGCCAATGGTTAATGACCCTTGTGCTTGTGGTAAAAAAGAGGCTAGCGATTGCCATTGCAGCAGTAATTCAGCAGGCGGTGGTTGTGGATGTGGAAGCAGCCACGGGCACGACCACCAATCAGCAAGCGGGTGCGGTTGTGGAAGTAGCCATGCTATGCCTAGCGGCGGTTGTGGCAGTGGCTGTAGTTGCAGCAGTAGTTCTAGCAGTATGCCAAATGTTAAAATGATAACAGATGATGGTAAAGAAGTAGAATGTCTAGTTTTAGACTCTTTTGAATTTGAAGGTAAAAAGTATATTGCTATTTTACCAGAAAGCCAAGATGGCGAAAAGACAGAGGAAATAATACTTTTAAATTACATCGTTCAAGGCAGAACAACTTCTTTAACTAGCATAGAAAACGAGCAAGAGCACGCAAAAGTAACAGACTTTTTTCAAAGCTACTTCGATTTTGAAGAGTTGCAATTAGCATAAGAAAGCCCAAAAGGGCTTTTTTGTGCTTTTTTATAATGGTATCTTTCAACAAAAGATGCTTTAAAAAAGGAGAATAAAACTTTCTAAGGAGAAACAGAGTGAACGATTTTAACAATTATAATAATTTAGTAGTAAACGCAGATGCACCAGTTTTAGGCGGGGGTAATCAGCAAGCAGTTCAAACAGGTGCTACACTTGAAGATGGAGCAACTTCGCCCCAAGCCGGCGGCATACCGATGACTTGGCTTTTCATAGCATATGCTGCAATATTTTTATTTATGTATTTAGTAATGTGGAGACCGCAAGCAAAAAAGCGTAAAGAGCTTGCAAAAATGCAGCAGTCTATGCAAGTTGGTGATAATATCGTTACTAATAGTGGTTTATTTGGTAAAATTGTAGATATTGGTGAAGATGTATACGTTATTGAATTTGGAACAGTTAAAGGCGTTCGCATTCCTGTAGATAAACACCAAATTGCAGGTATTAGAGAACCAAAGCTAACTAAATCAGCTTCAAACTAAGGGTCTTTTATAATTTGGTTAAAAGAACAATAAATCATCATTATGTACCATCTAAATTAATTAAAACTAAGGGAAAATTCTAAAATTATGCGTAACTATACAGAAGAGCAAAAACAAGCGATATACAATAGAAGTGATGAGCTTTTAGTTTCGGCTGCTGCAGGTTCTGGAAAAACAGCAGTTTTGGTAGAGCGTATTTTGAAAATGGTTTTGGAGGGTGCTAGCATAGATAAGTTGCTAGTTGTAACTTTCACAAATGATGCAGCTGCAGAAATGAAAGAAAGGTTAACGGCAGCTTTTTCTTCTTATGTTTCAGAAAATAGAGACATTAGAATGAAAAGGCAACTTGCCCTTTTATCTAATGCAAATATTAGCACTATGCACTCTTTTTGCAATCGTATAATTTCTAACTACTTTAATCTTGTTGGTCTTTCCCCTAATTTTAGACTTTTAGCTGAAAGCGAAATAAATATAATCAAAAATGAGATTATAAAGGAAACATTTGAAACTGCTTACGAAAATGAGAGTTTTAGCAAGCTAGCAGAAATATTTAGCACAGGTTTTTCAGATGAACCACTTCAAAATACTATATTAAAACTTTATGATTTTTCAGTTAAACAGCTTAACCCTATGGAGTGGTTAGAAACAGCTATAAAACCTTATGAATATTGGAAAACTCTTTTAAAAGAATATAAAGAAAATTGTAGGAAAAAATGTATAGCTCTCATAAATGAAGCTATAGAGCTTTGCGGCTTATATACATTTATGGAAACTTTAGAAGATGATTTAAGACAGCTTGAAGAACTCCCATTAGACCAAATAACTTTTTCACGTGCAAAATCTTCTAAAGGTGAAGATAAAGAGCTAAAAAAACAATCAGATGATTTACGCAAAAAAGTAAAAGAACTAATCAAAAATATTCCTAGAGAAAATGAAGTAGAGCTTCAAACTATGAATTCACATATAGACCTTTTGATAAAAACTACAATAGACTTTGCTAATAATTTTAAAACTGAAAAATTATCAAAAAATGCAGTAGACTTTAATGATTTAGAACATTATGCAATAGAAATATTAAAACACGACAATGTAAATTTTGATTTTGAAGAAATTTTAATAGATGAATATCAAGATAGCAACGATATTCAAGAATATATTTTAACTAGGGTTGCTTCTAATAGTGTTAGTTCTAATAATATTAAAACTAGGCGTTTTATGGTTGGTGATTCAAAGCAGTCTATATACGCTTTTAGAGGGACCGGACCAGAGCTTTTTTTTAAAAAATATGAGACTGTAGAAAAATTAATACTTTCTAAAAATTTTAGAAGCTCTGAAACAGTAATTAATACAGTAAATAATGTGTTTCAAAATATAATGCCCGGTTATGATAAAAATTCAATGCTTTATAAAGGTATAGAATTAAAGGGCGAGAAAACCGAAAGCTATTTAGTAAAAGGGCGAGAAATAACATTTATAGCTAGTAAAATAAAAGAGTTAAGCAACATCTATAATTATAATGATATAGCAGTGTTAGTACGCTCTAAATCTATAATAAGTGAGTTAGTTAATGAATTAAAAATAAGAGGAATTCCATCATTTTCAGAAGATAATGTTGGTTTTTTTGAAAATCCAGAAATCAAGCTGATTACAAATATACTTTCTATAGTAGATAACCCATTTCAAGATATTCCATTAATGGCTGTGCTAACTTCCCCTCTTTATGAACTTAGCATGGACGAACTTCTAAAAATAAGAAAAGATAATAAAAATTTAAGCCTTTATGAATCCCTAAAAAGCTATGGGCATAAAGAGTTTTTTTTGAATTTAGAAAAATGGCGGGAAAATGCTAGAAAGCTTAACATTGAAGATTTTTTAATAGAGATTATAGTTGAAAATAAACTTTTTTCTTATACTAGAAAATCTTCTGCAAGAGATAATTTAAGAATTTTATTAACTATAGCAAAAGAGTATGAGGGAGGGCTTTTTAGCTTTATAAACTATTTAGAACAGCATACAAGAAGAAAAATATCATTAAGCGAAGCTGCCAGCAGCGAGGGTGTTAATATGGTTCGTATTATGACTATTCATAAAAGCAAAGGATTAGAATTTCCTGTAGTGTTTGTTGCTAGTATGAATAAAGTCTTTAATACAGACGATAC
This sequence comes from Defluviitaleaceae bacterium, assembly GCA_009787435.1. Taxonomy (GTDB): domain Bacteria; phylum Bacillota; class Clostridia; order Lachnospirales; family UBA5962; genus WRFW01. The sequence continues at coordinate 4,008 of WRFW01000162.1, read as the reverse complement.
TAAAAAAGATATTATATTTCATAAAAAGCACGGCATAGTTTTTAAAAATTTAGATTTAGAAAAGCACATAAAAACACCAACTATGCCCCATAGTGTGCTTTCAAAAATTATTATAGATGAAAATATTGAAGAAGAAAAAAGAGTTTTATACGTAGCTTTTACTAGAGCACGTGAAAAATTAATTTTAACAGGGCAAAAGAAAGAAAAAAAGACAAATTCTTATGTGCAACTGCTTGAAAATTCAATAGATTTTGAAGAGTTAGAAGTGAGCGAAGAAACCTTTAAAGAAGAACTTATAAAGGAAGCAGAAAAGCTTCTGCCGGATAATGATATTAGAATTTCAAAAGTTAAAAAATTTATTGAGAGTGAATATAAATACAAAGATGATATAAATTTACCTGCTAACATATCAATCTCAGAAATTAAAAGAAATTTTTATAACCAAAATGCTAAAATAGGTGAAGTAGAGAGTGTTATAGATAAATCTTTTTTTAGCAAGTTACCTACCCCATCTTTTCTTAATAAAGAAAATGAGGCTGCAAAAAGAGGTACTTTATTGCACCTAGTTATGGAAAATCTTAATTTATCTATACATAATGAAAATAATTTAGATGAGCTTTTAAAAACAGTGTTAGCAGAAGATGAGTTGAAAGAGATAAACAGAGAATTTATAACAAATTTTATGAATTCTAATATAGCTATTAGGCTTAAAAAAGCTAGCAACATAAAAAAAGAAACGCCATTTGCCATGGAGCTTTCTTCAAAAGAACTTTTTTTAGAACAAGATTTTTTAGAAAAAGAAGCAGGCAAAGGAATTTTAGTACACGGTATTATAGACCTTTATTTTGAAGAAAATGGTGAAATAGTTTTGCTTGATTATAAAAGCGATAATTTAACCGATAAAAGTGAAATAAAAGAGCGGTATAAAATTCAGCTTGATATTTATAAGAAAGCGTTGGAGAGTATAACAGGGAAAAAGGTTAAAGAAGTTATAATATATATGTTTAGAACTTGTGAGGAGATATTGATTGATTGATTGATTTTGAAGCTAAACTTAATGTTCTCAAAAATATACTAATAGAAAAAGAGCTTCTTTTAAATAATATCTTGAATATTACTAGTAACCAAGAAGCTATTTTCATTAGTTCTGAAGAAAATTCTGAAAAAAATGGTGAATTTTTTTATGAAATGAATGAGATTAAGCAAGCAAACATTAATAAAATAACAGATTTAGATACAGAATTTAATAAACTTTTTCTAAGCACGCCAAATTTTGAGCAAGAAGCACAGGCGTATTTAGAAAAAGTTAAAGAACTGCAAACATTAATAAAATCAATCAAAGATTTAGATAAAAAAATAAGAGCTGCAGAGGAAAGCAATAAAAAATATGCTTCTAAAATACCTAATATATCTTCTTTAGAAGAAAAAAGAAGACAAGCAATAGCAAGGGATTTATTGAATAAATATAAAAATAATAGTTTGGAAGATTAGTATATTTATAACTTTTAATCTCCTTTTAGTTCGGCATCTTCTCTAGTAACATCTATAATCCCTTTTTCATGGTGCGGAGGTGCATAAATAGTATATACTTTTAAATCTTGTTTCCCTGTGTTCACTACATTGTGCCAAGTTCCCGCTGGCACAAAAATAGCACTATCTTCAAAAACTGGCTGTATATATGTTAAATTATCTTTTGCATTTCCCATTTGAACTTGTCCCTCTCCCTGCTCTATTCTTATAAATTGGTCTGTACTTGGGTGCACTTCAAGCCCAATATCGGATCCTTTTTTTATAGTCATTAAAGTTGATTGAAGATTTGGACCAGTCCATATAACTCTTCTATAATAGTCGTTTGCTTCTGTAGCTTTTGAAATATTAAAGCTTGTTGGTGATGGTCCCAAATCTATAATAGGCTTTGCTATAGGTGTTACTTCATAGTTATTAGAATTATTCTTCGGGTTTGCTGCTTGTGCTAATTTATATTTTAGCATTGAATTATTTATCATTCATAATCCCCTTTAAATTTTATTGGTTTATAATTAAGTAAACTCTCTGAACTTCTAAAAGTAATTTAATAATCTTTTAAAATTATAAAGCTAGCTTTAATTCACTTGTTTTAGTTATTCAAGATTGCCACCTGTAGTTTGTTGCCCAATTGCATACTTTATAATCTAGTGTATTAATTATTTTTTAAAAAAGTGCTTGGCAATAAAAATTTGATTCTATCTTTTTGATTTGGTGTTATTTGTCCAATAGAATAAATAAGTTTTTAGTAATCAAATAATTAAAAAATGTTGATATAGAAAAACACCAACTTGAATAATTAGAATTAGGAAAATTAAAATTATTGCTTGAAAAAAAGTTTAAGTTGTGGTATAATAGTTAATGTTGTTTGAAAAAATGCTATTTTTCACAATAAATATTTAGAGAAAGGAGATAATACATAGCATGATTGAGAAGTTAAAAAATCTAAAGGTACTATTCTTTACGATATTAGGTATATTTTTAGTAAGTTTTTCGCTAACAGCCTGTGGTGATAATGCTGAAGATATGTCTATTGAAAACGTTCAAACATCAGAAGAAGTAGAACCTGCAACTTCTATGTTAACTAGGATTAGTAATTATGAAAGTTCTGAAGATGATGAGCTATATGAATTAAATTCAGAAACTGAACATGAAAGAACAGAGACATTTTACCTAATTCTTGATTGGATAATTGCACGTATTGATTTAGTTTTAGAAACTCTACAAGGCGATAGATTGCAGGCATCAAGGTTACTTATCGCTATGCAACAACATGGTATAGTTGAGAATGCTAATTCATTAATGAACTATCCAGAGATTTGGGCTGAAGTATCTACACTTCATCATTTTCTTGATACTATAATGTCAAGCTTAGCAGATGCAGAACATCTTTTAAATGCAGGTTATGATGATGCTTATTTATTAAATATGATTTTTGAAGAGTTTAGTAGTACTCTTATAGAGACTATAGAAAATCTTGAAGCATTAAGATAGTTTTTTAAATGAAGACAATTTCTTCATCCTTATAACTAAAGCTAACCCACCCCACCCAAAGGGTGGGTTATTAAATATTTATTAACTATAATAAAGAAAAGGAGTAAGCATAATGAATAAAAAAGATTTATTGTTAATAAGTAGTATTTTTTTAATATCAGGCAGTATTTTTCTATTTAATTTTTTACAAAATAGAGGAGCTGAACCTGTGATGGTTGAAGTAAGTGTTCGTGGCTCTGTAGAATATATATTCCCGCTAAATATAGATGGTGTTTTTGATTTAAGTTTAACGCCTTTGACTGTAGAGATAAGAAATGGGTCAGCTGGTGTAATAAAAGCAGATTGCCCAGATGAACTTTGTATAGAGTTTGGCTTTATAAGTATGCCAGGGCAAACTTCTATTTGTTTGCCTAATCAAACTGTTTTATCTATAGTAGGAGAAACTGGAGAACAAGAAATAGATATATTTTTAAATTAATAGCTTGGTTAAACTGTATTTACCGTTAGTCAAAATTCTTTATAAATTTAGTTTACTATAAATATATTACATTATTTTCTTATCATTACTATTTTGATAAACTAGGGTTGGCTATTTATCCTAAATTAATTAAATCATTAAAAAAATCAAAATTTTCTCATCATATTTTTTTTAAAAATGCAAACAATATTTTAAAATGATTTTTAAAAAGAGAGGGAATTATTATGAAAATAATAAAATTCGCTGCAACTGCGGCATTAACTTTATTAACTGCGACGCAAGTAAACGCTAGTGTATTAAGCGAGTTCAGCACAAAATTTAATGAAAATAACACTCCAAGAGTTACAAATTTAAAACTTGCTTCAATAGCTATAGATTCTGTAATACTTAAACCAAATGAAACATTTTCTTATAACGCCCATGTAGGACCTACTACTAGAGAAAGAGGGTTTGAAAAAGCTAAAATAATAGTCAATGGTGAAGAAAAAGAGGGTTATGGCGGTGGAGTTTGC
>WRFW01000161.1 GCA_009787435.1 Defluviitaleaceae bacterium | reverse complement strand
ATTGTAGAAACTTTAAGAGAGCGTGTTAAAACTGAAAAAATTATAGATATAGAGCAATTTTCACTAGCTGTGCAAGAAGAAATTGAAAAAATTCTTCTTGCAGAAGTTGATGATTTTGTAGTTACTTCTCCAACTGTTATATTAATAGTTGGTGTTAATGGAGTGGGAAAAACTACTACAATAGGTAAGCTTGCATATTTTTATAAGCGAGAGGGTAAAAAGGTGTTGCTAGCTGCTGGTGATACTTTTAGAGCAGCTGCAATTGACCAATTAGAAGTTTGGGCAGAGCGTTCAGAAGTTGATATAATAAAGCATAAAGAAAATTCAGACCCAGCGGCAGTAATATTTGATGCTAGCCGTGCTTTAAAAGCAAGGGGGGCAGACATCTTAATTGCAGACACTGCCGGTAGGCTTCATAATAAGAAAAATTTAATGGAAGAGCTGAAAAAGATAAAGCGAACGATAGAAAAAGAATTACCAGAAGCAGCTATAGAAACTTTATTAGTTTTAGATGCAAATACAGGTCAAAATGCTTTAGTTCAAGCAAAATCTTTTTTAGAATCTGTAAATATAACGGGTTTAGTTTTAACGAAGCTTGATTCCACAGCTAAAGGCGGTGTTGTAGTTTCTATTAAAGATGAATTAAATATTCCAATTAGATTTGCTTGTATAGGAGAGGGGATAGAAGATATTTACCTTTTTGATTCTAAAGCTTATGTTGAAGCTATTTTTGATAAACCAAGCTTAGAAAATACAATTGAAAATGAAGAGCAGCTCTTAGAAGTTTAGCGTTAACTAGAGTGTATAAAATAAAAATACAAAAGATAATAAGAGGGTATAGGAATAATATTTATGCATAGCGATATAAAAGAGATATTAATATCACAAGCAGAATTAGAAAAAAAAGCTAAAAACTTGGCTTCACAAATAAACGTACACTATAAAAATAAGGAAGTTATCTTATTAGGTCTTCTTAAAGGCTCTATCATTTTCATGGGCGATTTAATAAAATATCTAGATTTCCCATTAGAAATAGATTTTATGGATGTTTCAAGCTATTATGGAGCTGAGAGCATTGGTGATGTTAAAATATTGAAAGATATGGCAGCAGAAGTTAAAAATAAACATATTTTAATTGTTGAAGATATTATAGATACTGGGCAAACTTTATTTAAAATAGTAAATCTTTTAAAAGAAAGAGGAGCAGAAACAGTTGAGATAGTAACTATGTTAGATAAGCCTGAAGCTAGAAAAGTAAAGATTTATTCAAAATATGTTGGATTTGAAGTTCCTAAGCTTTTTGTAGTCGGTTATGGGCTTGACTATAATGAGAAATATCGCAATTTGCCATATATAGGTGTTTTGAAAGAGTCTATATATAATTAGTTTAAAAATACCTAAATTTCCCTATATCGAAGTTGTGTTTTAGCTAAGTTTCTTAGATTTTTTAAATTGTCCTTAATTTAGCACCTTTAAAAACGACCACGAGTAGTTTAAAAAGATTCCTATTCAGAAAACTTTAAAATGTGAACGGAGTAAGAAATATGATAATAGTGATTTTAGTAGCAATAATTTTTTTGGTAATTGAATGGAATATGACAAAAACTATTTTGCGTGCTTTTAACATAACTGGAATCACAGCTACACTTATAACTTTAATTTCAGTTTTGTTTTTGCCTATTTCTTTTTGGATTGTTTTAATTATTTGGCTTTTAGTTAGGTATAGAGCTTAAATTGCACACCAGCTAAATTGTTAACATATTTAACTAGTTTCTCATAAGATAAACTTATATATCACTTAAAAAAGGAGTTTATTTTATGAATGGCAATCTAGTAATAAATGTTTTTGATGAAACTGTTGCAAATCCTGTTGTTGGTGCGAAGGTTGATATTTTTGAAAATGACAAGCAAATTGAAAGCTTAACTACTAATATTTCAGGGCAAACAGAAACTATAACTTTAGATGCACCCCCAGGCGAGCTTTCCATGGTTCCCCAAGATGAAGAAAGACCATTTTCTACTTACGATATAAGAATAACAGCTGAAGGTTTAGAAACTTTAACTATAAACGGCGTTGAAATTTTTGATGGTACAACTGCAATTCAAAATGCAACGCTTGGAGAAACTCAAAATATATACGTTCCAGATAACACATTATGGGAACCAACTGCTCCAAAAATTCCCGAAGATGAGGTTAAACCACTTCCAGAGGCTAGCGGATACGTAGTTTTAAATGAAGTTGTCGTTCCTGAGTTTATAGTAGTTCACGCGGGGCTTCCTAGTAATGAGTCTGCACCAAATTACTGGGTTCCATTTAAAGATTATATTAAAAATGTTGCAAGTAGTGAAATATATAGCACATGGCCAAAATCTACTATCCAAGCAAATGTGTTGGCTATAATATCTTTTACGCTTAATCGAGTATTTACAGAGTGGTATAGAGGACAAGGTAAAAATTTCACTATAACTAATTCAACTGAGTAAGTTAGGAAGTGGTGAGATACTTAGAAACCAAAAATATATTGAATAGTGCATAAAAAAATATACTCCTAAAAAGTAATAAAAAGCCACTCTAGTTTTTAGAAGTGGCTTTTTATTTATATTTCTATATTGCTATTTAGTCTTTGCCTTGCTATTTCTGTATATTCTTCTGAAACTTCAATGCCTACTGCTTGGTAATTTTCTAGCTGAGCCGCAAGCAATGTTGTTCCACTGCCGCAAAAGGGGTCAAGTATTTTTTCGTTTGGTTCTACTATTTTAATGAGTTCTCGCATTAGTTTTAATGGCTTTTCTACTTGGTGCACTCTTTTTGCACTAACTGCCATTGAGTAATTAAAAATACCATTTAGGCAAGGTGCGTTTCGGTTTGTGGGTAAATTACCTTTGCTGCCCCAAACAATAAATTCTGCTTGTTGTTTGAAACGCCCTTTTTGAGGTCTACAGTTTATTTTATCCCAAACTAAAACACCTCTCCACGTCCAGTCTGCCCATTGCAAGGCATCTGTTAATGATGGCAATTGCCGCCAATCAATAAAAATACAAATTATAGCTCCTTGTTTAGAAACTCGCAAGCATTCTCTAAGCCATTCTGCTGTCCAGTTTGTCCATGAGCGTTGGTCTTTGGCATCACCTGCAAAGTTTGGAAAAATATTATTTGATTTATTTTCTGTATATTTTGTAGCTGTTGATTTTTGCCTATATCCTATATGTAGACCACCGCTTGAATAAGGTGGGTCTGTAATTATACCACCAAATTCACTATTTGGCATTTGTCTTAATATTTGGAGTGCATCTCCTTGTATTATTTTGTTCATTTTTTAAATATCCTTTTATTACTTTGCTTATTTTATTTGTTTATGAAACATAAAATTTTTAAATTCAACAAAATTTTTTTGAAAAAAGTATTGAAAAAAAGTGTGAGTTGTGATATAATAATTAACTGTATCTGCAGAATTTGCTTGTTTTGTGTGATAAATACTAAAGAAAGGAGTAAATACATAAAATGTATAAAAAAAGCAAAAGTATTAAAACGTTAGCTTTCATGTTGCCAACAGCATTATTATTGAGCTTTTCACTTACAAGCTGCGGAGATGATAATGCTGCATATGAGCCTACTATAAATGCTAATACTCAAGAAGAAGTAATAACTCCCAATGAAGCGAGTGAAGAAACAGGAACTGAAAGAACAGCATTATTTTATGAACATCTTGAATGGGCAATTAGTCGTATTGACGTAATTTTAGAACAATTTGAGAGAGATAATATTATGATGGCAATCCTATTTATTAGTACCGTACGGGATGCTATAGAGAATAGCCTAGATACTATAAGGCAACATCAAGAAATTTGGATAGAAATATTTGCGTTGCCAGGCTTTCTTGATTTTGCTGTACTTCCAAGTTTACATGATTTAGCTTCTCTTGATGGTTATGATGATGCCTATTTACTACAGATGGCACTTGAAGTAATTGAAGAAGACCTACTTGAAACTAGAGCAAATCTTGAAGCACTAAGATAACATAAATTTAAAAGTCCTTTGCCCCTTTTTGGGGCAGGGCTTTTTTTATTTAAATTAATGTGTATTAGTTAGCTTACAAGCCTAGCAACCCAAATAAATAAGCAATAATAGCGGTTATGGCGGCGATTAGTGCATATTTTGTTATATAGTCAAATTTATTTCTTAGGCGGCTATTTGGGGCTGTTTCAAGCGTGCCTATACGCTTGCCAAAACGCTCTATTGTAGTGTTTTGTTTGTCTATTTTGGTTGCGAGCACTTTCATTGTTGCTGTCATCTCGTATATTTGTTCTGTTAGGTTTTTTAGGCTAGTTATTTCAGTCCGTAAGCTTGTTAGCTGTTCTTCGTGTTTGCCTAGAGTATGAATTATGTTTTCTTGGTTCATTTTTTGTTGCCTCCATATGTCTTTAGTGATGGTGTGATTTTAATTTTTGCTAGTAATTAGGCGGGAAAAATAGAGGTTTATTATAGCTTTGGTATAGTGAAACTTGGGCATTTTTAAATAACCCAACCTTTTATAAAGGTGTTACTTCTAACTTTATCATAGGCTAAAATTAGAAAGCCGCTTTCTTCTGCTATGCTTTTACCATGTGGAATTTTATTGCCGTTTAGTGTTAAGTATATATCTTCATGGGCTGTTTCATAAAAAATGCTTTGCCCCTCTGTAACTTCTGCAAGTATACGGCGTTCGGTTTGCTCGCTCATCTCTGCTACTTGGTATTGTAATATTTGATTGTTTATGAAGATTAAAAGGCTATCGCCTTTAGTGTAAGGCGGGTTGTTATAATCCATTACTATACCACCTACTATAGACAGAGGGGCAGAGGCTGTGCGGTTTCCAGTTCTCGTTTTGGGGTTGTAGCGTATGAGCCTATTTGCAGGAGTTAGAACGTTTGTAATGGTTGTTGTTGGCGGGGTAATGTACATAAAATCATCATTAAGGGTAGAAGTAGGGTTGTTTATTGTAACGGTGCTTGCTGTAGCAGCCCAAACGCCCGTGCCTAGCGTTCCCGATATTGTGTCGGTTTGAACAGGCAAAGCTGTGCTCGTATCTTGCCGCCAAGTTTGTAAGTCTATATCATATAGCCATACGGCATTATGAATTACTGTATATATTCTACTGCCTATTTTTTGAGCTGTTATATGCCCGCTTGCAAAGGGCAGGTTAGGCAGCATTGCCCAACTGTTCATTGCAAAATTATATTTAATGAAAATGTTATTAGCAGATATTATAAATACATTTTCATTATGAATAATTGCTCCCGCAGGGCGAAGAATAGGAGCGGGAGAGTTAGGCAGTGTTTCCCAAGTATTGTTTTGGGGGTTATAAACACTAAAAGCTGTTTGCTGAGCTGTGCCGCCAAGTGTATAAAGTTTATCGCCGTATATAAAGGTTACGGCATTTCTTAAATCTTGGTTTGCTGTCGCTTTCATTTGCCAAGTATCATTTTCAATATTATATGATATTAATTGCCCTGCTGGGTTCACTGCTGTACCCATTAAGTAAACTTCATCATTAATGCAGTTTGCAACAGGGTTATTTAATGCAGCCACAACGTGCCCTATTATAGGCCAGTTAGCGATTATGTCTGAAACTAATATGCTTGAAACTTGGCTTGGTCTGCTTGTGCCGCCCATTTGAAAAAGTTCGCTTTCATTTGCTGCATAGCTGCCGCCTGTTGTAGTCCAGTTTGGTTGGGTTAGTGCTGCCCAAGTTTCGGTTTCGGGGTCAAAACGTTTTAAAAATGATTGTGCCGCTGTTCCTCTGCGTGTAAGGTATATTTGTTCGTTTAGCACAAAAGCCATGCCGTTATTACTAGCACTTGGAGAGGGCAAGGCAGATATATTTTCCCAAGTATCGGTTATGGGGTCGTATTTTCTATTATCGTTAACGGTTGTAGTATTAAATACGTATAGCATATTATCAAAAATGCAAGATGTGGAGTTATTAGGGGTAGTCATTCCGTTTGGGGCTAGCTCATCTAACCATATGTTGGCTATAGGGTCGTATGCTCTTAGTGTGTTCGGTGCTGTTGTTGTTCCTGTTAAATAAAACAAACCGTTTATAAAGCCGCCGCTTGCAAGCCTTATGTCTGCTAGCGGGTGTGGCTCTAATTCTTGCCATTCTTCATTTTCTATACTATATCGCCATACACGGTTAAAAGGAGTTACAGCACAGCCAAAGAGATATAAAAAGCCCTCGTGCTCTCTAAGCAAGCCGCCTAAAGGGTTAGCGGGCATAGGCGGCAATCGTTCAAAATATCTTTTTTCTGTGTCAAATCTTCTAAAACTCGTTTCTGCTCCTGAACTTCCTGAGCCGCCTATATAAATATAGCCATCATGAAAGATTGTAACTGTGCTTGTCATGTTTTCGGTAATTAAAGGGTTAGTGTTATTTATTGCTAAGTTTAAAGTAGTTAAGCTTTGCCATAAATCTATATTGCGGGTTTCGGGTGTATAATCAAATTGCAGAGTGCCACGCCGTGTATTAATTTCTGTTTGCAGCTCTTCTCTTAAATTTTCTATTCTGTTTTCTAACTCTAATGTTTTTGCCCTTGCTTGCTCATCTGAATAAATTGAAGTCCAATTCATAGACCAAGCCCCACTATGCCTATATCTTTCAAATTTTCTTGCAGTTGTAGGGTTATTTCCGCCTGCTATAAAAATCGTTTGAAGTAAGGAGTTAGTTCTTAATGTTAAAACGTCTATAAAAATTCTTAAAGTTCCGCCTATGCCGGCTGAGGTTATATTTGGTCTGTTTAAGATTGAATTAAATTCTGCTAAAGTCATTGCTAGTTGAAAACGTCCCACCGTTGTAAAATTATTAAAATCACCGCCTGTATTCGTTAAGAATGTGGCAAAATTCATAACCGTGTTACCCATATTCATCTGTGCTACTGTGGAGCTGTTTACTTGAGCTGTGCGGATATTAGGGATATTTAAGTTATTTAATGTATTTTGCGTTTCTGTTATTGTGTCGTCTAATTGTTTCAATTCATTGTCTATTGTTTCTATGTTTTCAATAAAAGTATCGTGGTCGTAAGCTGTGAAACTTCGGAAAATTACAGCCCCGCTTTCCCAAGGGCGGGCGTTGCCTTGAAAGCCACGCTCTACTGTTAAGGTGTTGCCGTTAATTTCAGTTACTCGCACAGTTTCTGCATTAATATTATTGCCGCCTATAGTTAGTAAGTTTGGTGGGTTTGGAATAAAAGAAACGTTATGCACAACTATTTCGGTATCTATATCGGATATAGCAAATACTAAAAATGTTTCGGGGCTGTTAACCATGCCTGCGTACATATTTTTCAAGTCCATATTGCCCTCTCTTTTTTGGCAAAAGTGATATTAACAATAATTGAATGCTTATTTTTTAAGCTCATTAATATACCCCTCCTCCTCTTGAATTTGTTGAAAATCTTAAAAATAGCCATGCAGAAACACGGCTCATGCTGTTTGGCAATATCTCTAATCTGTGCCATTGCCCCCTTGCCCACGGCGTAAAAATGGTATTGCATCAAGATTGCTTAAATCTGTGCCTTGGGGCAGAGGAATTGTGTTGTTATCTACTCTAATGCTTACATTGCTCGCAGTTTGCCCTTGCCATATGCCAAATTCAATATCATGTGTATGGTTTGGAAGTGTTAAATTATGTTGGTGGGGCGGGATAGTAATTTGGTGTTGGTGGTTTGGTATGTTTACGCTATGTGAATGGGGTTGTATATTTACTGTGTGGCTATGCTGTGGTATGGTAATCTGATGGAAATGGTTTTGCAAGATAAGGTTATGCATATGGGAGGGTATATTGTGCGTATGCTGCATATCATGGGAATGAGATGGCACTATAGGTGATGCATTAATTCTATGGGCGTGGGGTGGGTCGCCTGCTAAGCTCATACCGTCTGGCAACAAACCGTTTCCTACACCT
>WRFW01000160.1 GCA_009787435.1 Defluviitaleaceae bacterium | reverse complement strand
AAACGAGGGAACTACAAAAATAAAAAGTTTAGCAAAAAACTTAGAAGAAACGATATACAACATATATGGAAATGAATTTAGAGGAAACTTAATTGAAATTTCTTGCTTAACCGAAGAAAATATAAAGATAACGGGTTTTGCAGCTAAGCCATTTATATTTAAAAATAACCGAAATTTTCAAAGCTTTTTTGTGAACGGACGATACATAAAGAGTAGTATTTTAACTAAAGCTGTTGAAAAGGCTTATAAAACAAAAGTGCCTATCGGAAAATTTCCTTGCTTTGTACTATGTGTTACTATAGACCCGGCTTCTGTAGATGTGAACGCACACCCAACTAAAATGGAAATAAGATTTGATAATGATAATAAAATTGAAGGGCTGCTAGAAAAATGTGTTGATGAAGCATTGAGGGAAAAAAACCTTATACCGAAAATAACTACAAAGCCAAAATTAAATTTAAATGAAACCCAAGAAACCTTTTTTAAAGAGCATAGCACTAAAAAAATATATGATAGCTTCGGAAATGGCAGTATGGCTTTTTTAGAGCCCTCTTTTAATTACGAGGCTTCTAAAATTTATGAAGATACTAATATTTATGAGCCAAAAGCAATAGAAGAGCCAATAGAGCTTAGCATTTATGATAATAAAGAAGATAAGCAAGAAGAAGCCGTTCACTTAGAAAATGAAAACAAAGGGCAAAACTATGATTTAGAAACCGAAAATATAGAGGAAAAGGTTGAAACTAAACAACCTTTTTTTAACCACTATAAAATAATAGGCGTTTTTCTTGATACTTATTGGATAGTAGAGCAATCAAAAAGCCTTTATATAATAGACCAACATGCCGCCCACGAACGCATTTTATATGATGAATATAGCGAAAAAGGCTTTGCTTCAAATGCACAAAGGCTTTTAACACCTATAGCCTTAACCCTTACAGATGAAGAAGAACTTTTATTTAAAGAAAAAGCAAAGATTTTAGAAAAAATGGGCTTTGATGTGGAAAGCTTCGGCACTTCATATGCTATTCGAGCTGTGCCAAATATAATTAAAAATATAACAGCAAAAGATTTTTTGGAAATATTAAATGGACGTGAACTAACAGATATCGCTAGAAAAGCTTGCAAAGCAGCAGTGAAAGCCCATGATAAACTTTCAATAACAGAAGCAACAGAATTAATTAAAAAACTGCTTAAAACACCAAACCCTTTTACTTGCCCACATGGAAGACCAACAATAGTGGAAGTAACGAAAAACGAAATAGAAAAAATGTTTTTAAGAATAATGTAAAAATATATCGCTATATTAAAATTTTTGGAATAAAAAGGTTGTTGACAGGGGAGTTGAAATGTATTAAAATTAATATTGAAAATATAACATAGTTATAGTGTTGAAAAATATACTATAATCCAAACAATACCTTAGTGCTACACTCTCTAAAAATTCTTTGACAAAACAAAAAAACCGGATGGCAGTCCGGTTTTTTTGTACCTAAATTAAGTAAAGAAGCATATAAATGATAAATAAAATTTTATATGCTATATCTACAGCTTCCTTGAAATTAGATTTCATAGGAGTTAACCCCCCTCTCTATAATTTCTTTGACAAATTAATTATACACCATTTAAACATAAATAGCAATATCTAAAAAAATTCACAAAACTTGTCTATAAGGCATACTATAAAACTAAAACGAGCGTATTATATCACCGCTTAAATATGCAAGCATATTATTTATTTGCTGAAAAGTTTTCAACACGCTCATAAGTAATGTGCTTAAATTCTGTAATAAGTAGTATATAAGCGTATAGGAGGGTTACTATGTCTTTGCCGAGATTTCCAAATGAAAATTTAACGAGAGAAGACGCAATAAATCAAATATTGAGCTCTATAGCTATGGAAAAAGTGGGGCTTAGCCACATTATAAATGCAGAGGGCGAAAAGATACAATATATTTTAGGAACGCTTGAGGGTTCTACACCACCAGCCCCGCCTACTATAGAGCAAGTTTTAAGTGTAAATGAAAGTGTGAAGACTATGTTAGAAACTGTATCTTCAAACCAGCTTTTATTAAAAGGAAAAATGGCAGATGCCCTTTCAGCGACAACATTAGAGAGCAAAGAACCGGTAATCACAATAGGAACAGACGGCACTTGGGAAGTGGATGGTGTAAGCACTGGAGTTATCGCAAGGGGACCTGCAGGCCCGCAAGGGAAAATGAATGCAAGCTTTTGGTTTGGATTTAGCAGCTTCACAGGCGACCAACTAACTATAAATGCAAACACTGTAATACCTATAAATGAAGTGATAACAGAATCTGGTGAGGGTGATATTGTAAACGACAATGGAACTTTCACTTTAGTACCTGGCTCTTACCTCGTGAGCTGGTCTTTATCGCTTCAAAGCTTTTCAGGACCTACTAACATACAAATGTATGCTAATGGAAAAATAGCCGCTTCAACTATAATAGCGGGCATAAATTTAAACGGCAGGGGAATAGTTTCTAGCGAAGAAGTAATAACTATGACTTTGCAAGCATATAGCAGCGGCTATGTTCGCCTGAACACTGGAACGCCACAAATAGATATGACTATAATAAGAATAGCTTAGAAGCCACTATGAAACAAAAGCTAAAAAAATAAACTATATCCATAAATTGCAAAGTTATGACTAAAACAATTTAATAGCTATAGTTTATTTTTAAAATGCCCAAGTATTGTTATGCCTAAGTATTGTTACACCCAAACTATACCTTGGCTAAGTTTCTTCAAAGGTTTAAATAAGTTTTCTAAAATGCCCAAGTATTCAATTTTTTAATTATCTTCTTTTGTTGATAAGCTGTTCATTATTTTTTCTGCTCTGCTTATAACGCTTTCTGGCAAGCCTGCTAGTTTTGCAACTGTTATACCATAGCTTTGCTTAGCTGCCCCCCTCACTATTTTGTGTAAGAAAATTGGGCTGCCGTCTATTTCTTCTATAGTAACACAATAATTTTTAACCCCTTTTACTGTCTCTTCTATTTGGCTAAGCTCATGATAGTGAGTTGCAAAAAGAGTTTTAGCACCTAGCTTTGCTATATATTCTAATACAGACCAAGCTATTGAAAGCCCATCATAAGTGCTTGTGCCCCTGCCAATTTCATCTAATATAATTAAGCTATTTTTCGTTGCATTAGTTAGTATATTTGAAACTTCATTCATTTCAACCATAAAAGTGCTTTGCCCTGTTGCTAAATCGTCTGAAGCACCTACTCTAGTAAAGATACGGTCTACTAAGACTAGTTCAGCGTGTTCACAAGGCACATAAGAGCCAATTTGAGCCATTAAATGAATTAGAGCTACACTTCGCATAAATGTAGATTTTCCACTCATATTAGGCCCTGTGATACAATATACACGTGTGTCTTCATTAAAGCTGGCGTCGTTTGGGATGAAAGAATTTTCTAAAAATTTTTCAACTACAGGGTGGCGACCGCCTTTAATTACACTACTAACTGTGCCGCTTATACTTTCTTTAAGTATAGGTTTCACATAGTTATTATTAATAGCGACTACAGCAAATGAAGAGGTTACATCTATATAAGCGACTCTTTTTGCTGTGCTTAAAATGCGTTCGGCGTTTAAAGCTATGTATGATACTAAACTAGCTATTATTAGCTTCGTTATTTCTTCGATTTTAGATTCTGCTGAAAATATTTTTTCTGCAATTTCTATAAGCTCTTCTGTTTGGTAACGCTCTGTATTCGTTAGTGTTTGCTTTCTAATAAAATAGTCTGGCACTTCGCTTTTATAGCTATTTGAAACTTCAAAAGTGTAGCCAAATAGCTTTGAATGCTTTATACGAAGCTTTTTTATGCCCGTTTTTTCTATTTCTCTACTTTCAAGCTCTAAAAGCCATGCATTCCCGTTTTCTTTCGCTTCTGAAGCCTCATCTAATTCTTGGTTTATACCTTTTTTCAACTCTGAACTATCATTTATATGGTTTTCAATGTGTGCTAAAATATCTTCAAGCTTGTCCAAAAAAATTGGAGAATTTAAATTTTGTATTGCTCTTAAAGAAAATTTTAGGGCATTAATATTTTGAAGCGGGTTATTTTTTATTCTCGCTAATATTCTCTCTATATCTCTAATATCTTCAAGCAAAGTTCTTGTCTCATGTCTTAAAATATCATCTGTGTAATAAAGTTCAACGTGATTATTGCGAATTTCTATTTCCCGCTTTTGAAGAAGAGGGTCTTGAAGCCATTTTGATAAAAGCCTTGCACCCATAGGTGTTTTTGTATCATCTAAAATGCTTAAAAGAGAGCCTTTTTTATTGCCTTTCATATTTTCTATAAGCTCAAGATTTGTTCTGCTTGAAATATCTAAGTGCATTATATCTTGCTGCTTTATCATTTTTACGGCATTTAAATGCACTTTATCTCTTTGGGTCATTTTTATGTATTCAAAAAGCGAACCCAAGGCTCTAGTTGCATTTGTAAGCTCTTCTAGACCGAAAGGGTGCAAGCTTTTAATAGAATACCATTCACAAATGAGGTTATACGATGTGTCATAAGAAAAATACCAATCGGGAACAACTTGTGGTTTCACATTAAAAATATCTGAAAGCTCTTTTTTTAGTGGAAAAGATTCTAAGACTATTATCTCGCTAGGTCTGAAGCGTGCTATTTTATCTATTAAGTCTCTTTCTTCTTTTAACTCGGCTGTTAAAACTTCCCCTGTAGTAATATCGCTTAGGGCAATGCCTATTTTAACGCCGCCATTTGGCTTAATATTGCCAAGGGCTGCTGCTTTTGCTATGTTATCGCCGCTGCGGGAAGCATAAAATATAGCCATTATGTAATTATTTTTTGAATCATCTAACAAATCTTCTTCTATTAAGGTTCCAGGGGTTATAATTTTTACTATTTCTCTTTTGAAAAGCTTTGTTTCTGGGTCTTCTTCGCCTGTCTGTTCGCAAATTGCCACATTATAACCCGATTTAACTAGCCTAGCTATGTAAGTTTGGGCAGAATGAAAAGGCACACCACACATTGGTGCACCTTCGCCTGCTTTTGAACCTCTTTTAGTTAAGGCTATGCCTAGCTCTCTTGAAGCGGTGATAGCATCTTCAAAAAACATTTCATAAAAATCACCTAGCCTAAAAAGGAGAATAGAGCCTTCATTTTCTCTTTTAAAGCTCATATATTGTGCTAGCATTGGCGTTAATTTTAAACTTTCGCCATTATTATCTTTATAGTCCATTATGCACTTTTAACAGAGCAGCCGCCGCACCCACCACTGCTGCAACCGCCCTCCCCTCCTTGGATACTAGTTTTTAGCATAGATAAAACATTATTTACAAAATCATTAAATTCATCTTCGGCATTTAAAAGGGCTATCAAATCTTCTTCGGCTTCTAGCTCTTCGGCGATTTTATCTAATTTTTTGCTTTCTAGCTTATATTCTTCGGGCTTTAAAGTTTTAGCTATTAGCCTTGCTTTAATACTTGCTTTGGTAGATGAAAAGGCTTCAAATTTATTTTTCAGAGTTATATTTTTTTCAAAATCTTCTTTTCTTTCGTTCAAAATAGCGGCATAATCTGAATTGTTTATTAATTCTGCCAGCTCCCTAGCTTTTTGATATATCATAATAAACTTTGCTCTCCGATTAGATAAAATGTTTTATTGCCAGTTATTTTCACATCAACTATTTGACCTATTTGCCTCACACTGCCTGCAAAGTGGACTAATAAGCCGCCATCTGTTCGCCCGTTCATTGTTCCATTTTTGCCTTCGGCTTCAACTAACACTTTTTGAACAGTGCCCACTTGGCTTCTATTAATTTCTTCAGCGATTGGGTTTATAGCATCTACAACTGCTTGAAAGCGTTTTTTTGCTATATCTTCGGGAATTTGATTTTCCATAACTGCAGCTTCTGTGCCCTCGCGAGGGGAGTATATAAAAGTATATGCATTTGAATAGCGAACTTTTTTAACTAGTTCTATAGTTTGTTCGTTATCTTCATCTGTTTCGCCAGGAAAGCCTATTATAAGGTCTGTAGTAATCATTATTTCTGGCACTGCTTTTTTTAGCTTTTCAACGATAATCATATATTGGTCTATGTTGTAAGTTCTACGCATTTTTGCAAGAAGCTTGCTTGAGCCGCTTTGCACTGGTAAATGAAACTGTTTGCAAACTTTTTCACAATCTCTCATCACTTCGATTAAATCATCTGATAAATCTTTCGGGTGGCTAGACATGAAGCGTATACGCTCAAGCCCCTCTATTTTATTTACTTCTCTTAGAAGCTTTGCAAAGGTAACTTCTGGATAAAGATTTTTTCCATAAGAGTTTACATTTTGCCCAAGAAGCATAACTTCAACTACGCCATCTGCTACGAGGGCTCTTATTTCGCTTAAAATTTCTTCCATTTTGCGGCTTCGCTCTTTGCCGCGCACATGCGGCACGATGCAAAAGCTGCATTTATTATCACAGCCATACATTATATTAACACCTGCTTTAAATGAAAACATACGCTGGCTTGGCAAATCTTCTATTATTTCTCTGTGTTCTTCCCAAATATCTATTACTTGCTCACGAGTTTCTAGGCTAGTGTGCAAAAGCTGTGGCAATCTATATATGTTAAATGTGCCGAAAATAATATCTACAAAGTTGTAGCTTGCTCTTATTTTATCTAACACTATGCCTTGCTGCATCATACAGCCGCAAAGTATTATTTTCATATCTTTTCGTTTTCTTTTTATTTCTTTTAAAGTTCCTAGGTTACCATAGAGCCTATTTTCAGCATTTTCACGAACACAGCAAGTATTGAATACTACTATATCTGCTTCTTCTCTATTTTCTATGTGTGTATAGCCCATTTCTTCAAGCATACCTGAAACAGTTTCAGAATCGCGTGAATTCATTTGGCAGCCATAAGTGCTAATGTTATAAGTTTTATTGCCTAATTTTTGCAATCTATTTATATAATCTTTCTGAACTGAAAGCTCTAAATTTCCGGGGCCTTGCCCTTTCATTTCATATCTCTTTCCCATTTTGCCACCTTTTGTAAAATATTTCTAAATTAAATTTTCTGCATCAATAGTTTATAATAAGAATGCTATGCATTCTTAGGCATGGCTCTCTATAATAAATCAAAACTTTTGCCTCAAAAATTTGCTTTGCAAATTCTTTCGGTAAACAATTTTTGTTAAGAATGCTTTGCATTTTTTGATATGTTCATTATATCACATTTCAAAATAAAATGCTAGCCCTGAAAAAGATTTTAATTATACCTTATATATACCTTATATTTTTTAAGATGCTAAAAAAAGAAGACCCCTTTTGGGGTCTTCTTGGCTATAGGTTTAAACCTATCTGCTAACACCTATTGTGTGCCATGGGAAATCTGAGCCTAATCTTGTATTGTGGTCTGCTATGTCTGTGCTATAGCCTACTACACGGTTATTAACCATTGTAAGAGCTATACGCCAGTTATTTAATATAGCAGGCATATAGTAGTTAAAAGCTTGCTGGTAATCAATTAAGGCATTTCTCATATATGCTTCATCCCAAGCTTCAATTGAGC
This sequence comes from Defluviitaleaceae bacterium, assembly GCA_009787435.1. Classification (GTDB taxonomy): domain Bacteria; phylum Bacillota; class Clostridia; order Lachnospirales; family UBA5962; genus WRFW01. Next base: position 343 of record WRFW01000160.1, on the reverse strand, counting down.
CAGCCCTTTCAAGAGCTGCATCCAGTGCTGGGCTAGTGAAACGAGAACGGTTTACTCTTGAAGTTGCCCCCCAACGCCCAGATGGGTTTGGGTTGAAACCTGGAACCCAGTTTCCAAACATAAGGTCTACTACACCCTCATCTGCATCGTTACTCATTTGGTCCATAAAGCTAACAAATTCTTGCATTCTACCTTCAAAAAGCTCTACTCTTAAACCAACATCTCTCCACATTTGAATGTATATTTGAGCTGTAAGCTCGTTATTTGGTGCTTCGTGTATACCGAGAATTAAAGTTAGTTCTTCACCCTCTGGATTTTCTCTATACCCGTCTCCGTCTATATC
>WRFW01000159.1 GCA_009787435.1 Defluviitaleaceae bacterium | reverse complement strand
TTATATTCAAAAGGAACTAAAGTGCCATTCACCCTAGCACCGACCATAGTATTGCCGACTGCAGAATGAACCATATAAGCAAAATCAACCGGTGTAGAGTTTTCAACTAACGAAAAAACCGCCCCTTTTGGGGTGAAACAATATATTTTTGAGCTGTAAGGATTTAACTCATCTTTTAATTTTTCTACAAACTCTGTGCCTGTTTCTGCTGTTTCTGCTTCTGTATAAATTTGCTGCTGGCGTTTTATAACGTTTGTTAAATATTCATCCTTTCCGCTGTTAGCACCTTTATATTTCCAATGTGCCGCAACACCTTTTTCGGCTATTTCGTGCATATTATGGGTTCTAATTTGAACTTCATATTTTTCGCCTTTATAAAAAAAAGCAGTGTGCAAACTTTGGTACCCATTTGGTTTAGGGTTTGATATATAATCTTTAAACCTATCTTTTAAATATTGATAGTTTATTTGAACTATGCCAAGCACAGTGTAGCAATCTTGAATATCTTCAACTAAAATTCTTATGGCTGAAAGGTCGTATAGCTCATCTATAGTTAAATCTTTCTTTTGCATTTTGCGATGAATGCTATATAGATGTTTATAACGCCCGTCTATTTCATATTTTATATTTGCAAAATCTAAATAACTTTTTAATTCTCTTATAACTTCTTCTATTTGCTCTGCTCGCTGTTCTTTTTTCTTATTAATATCATTTTTAAGTTTTTGAAATTCTTCTGGGTGAAGATATTTAAAGCTCAAGTCTTCTAATTCTGTTCGCCATTCGCTAATACCAAAATTTAAAGCGAGTGGTGCATATATATTCATCGTTTCGGTGGCTTTTTCTTTTTGCTTTTCTGGCGTCATATGCTCAAGAGTTTTCATATTATGGAGCCTATCAGCTATTTTAACTAAAATAACTCTAGGGTCTTTTGAAGAGCCTAGAAGCATATTTTTATAATTATTTGCATATTTACCACCTGCATCTGTATATTGAAATTGCTTTTTTAGAAGTTTAGTAACACCAGCTACTATAAATGCTACTTCTTCGCCAAAAAGTTCTTCTATATTTTCTGAAGTATATTTAGTATCTTCAACTACATCATGCAAAAGCCCTGCTATTAAAGTTTCACGGTCTAGCTTTAAATCTGCTAAAATATTAGTAACAGCTATAGGATGGGTTATATAAGGCTCTCCGCTTCTTCGCCTTTGGTGTTTATGTGCTTTAACGGCAAACCAAAAAGCTTCATCAATTTTTGATAAGTCCATATCTTTTCGGTATGCTTTAATTTTATTAATTAGCTTTTCATTGCAAGTTTTTAAATTTTGCATTTCTTCTTCGCTATATTCTTCTATTTGCACCATAGGCAGCCCTCCCCTATAAATTTTCAAAATAATTCTTTCTTACTATTATAGCTATTTATACGGATTATGTCAAGAGGTGAGGAAAAAATCTTTTGTTACTTCCGCAAAAAAATGCGGATACTTCTCAAAAACTGGCACATGCCCTTCAAAAGGCACATTGAAAAGAATAGAATTTGGTATTTTTTCAGCGAGATTAAAATATTGTTCGAGTGGGTCAAAATCATCATTTCCCCTAACTATTAGTGTTGGTATGTTAATGTTTTGAATATTTAAGTGTGGATAGCCATCTTTAGATTTATCAAACCACATTTGTTTCACATATTTAATAAGTTTTTTAGTATTGGGTTGTAGGTTATATTTTTCATAGAAATCAAAATTTTTCTTAAAAATATGTATATAATCTTCATAGTTAATATTTGCGAAAAATTTTTCATTATTTTCAGCACTATGTTCATCACAAACCGCACCTAATGTTACGATTTTTTTTATTGAGATTTTTTTAGATAATGCAAGCCGATAAGCGACAACTCCACCATCGCTAAAGCCGATAATGTTAATATTTTCAAGCTTCAAATAGTTTATTATTAATTCAACATCTAATTGCAAACGTTTGTATGTAAGTTTTTCTGTTCCTAAAGTAGATTTTCCATGCCCACGACTGTCTATTCCTATTATGTGGTAATCTTCTTCAAAAAAAGGAATTATAGGATTGTAGTCTGTTATATCACCCATTCCACCATGAAGAAATAACAAAACAGGTTTGCCTATGTTTTGTATTTCTTCATAATATATTTTTGCATAGTCAATTTCAAAATAGGCTCCTGTTTTGTGATTAAATTCATTTTTCAATTTTTAAACCTCTTTTTAAGTTACTCAGACGCCTCTAAAAATATTTCTTCTAAAAATTCGCCATTTAAAGTTAACGTTAAATTCCCTATTACGTAAAAGTTTATAATAGTAAGTGCAAATGGTTGAAAAAGTTCTACAGGCTCAGCTATATCTACTCGTATAATTTGTTCTTCTTCACTTACTTCTATAGAATTTATTTCTACGCTTAAAAGCTCTGAAAAAAGTTGTGCAAAATCTTGATTTGTGTTAATATAAACTGTAACAGGTTCGGCATCTAATTCACCATATTCATCTTGAGTTACAACAAATATACTTGTTTCTAAAGGTCCTTCAACAACGTTTACAAGCTCTATAGTTATATACGATATCTCACCATTAATTGTAGTTTGAAATCTTTCCCACACCATTGCATAGCCTTTTGCAAAAACCGTAACAACAGAGTAACCCTCATCTGCGAAAGTTCTAGTAACTTCTATTGTGTCTGTAAAAGTTCCATATGGCGTTGTTACTTCTCTATTTACTGCTGTTATTTCGGATGTTGCCCCGTCTGGTGTTTGCCAAGTTGTGCCTAATGCTAAAGGTTCTACTAATATAACATTATCCATATTTGGTGGTTCGTTTGTTAAATCTTCATGCCTATAAAATTCCGAAGTATAAATTTGCCTTAAAACACCATCTGAATATCGCAATACGGCTGGAATTTGAAACCCCATGCTTGATATACGTTGTTGAAAATAATTTTCTGAAATAATTGTAGTAAAAATTTCTTGTTCTATTTCAATTGGTGAATCTGCTGTGCTTCTCATAATAAATGTTGTGTTTGGTTCAAATGTGAAAAAATCTGAAATAGAAAGGTATTCAGCTTGGCTTTGGTAGCCTCCGCCTAATTCATAGTTATTATTATAGGCATTTTCTGAACTGCAAGAAACAATGAAAAATACACCAAATATAAATGTTTTTGGCAATAAAGCTTTTTTCAAATATTTTTTTAATCTCATTTTGCTTGTAACCTCCAATTGTCTATTAACCTAGTGTTTCCAACATAAGCAGCCATTATAAGCTGTGTTTCTTTTTCTAATATCGTTGTTGGCTGCAATGTGTCTGAATTTACAATTTCAACATAGTCAACTTTTGCTTTTTCATTTATAATATCTTTTAAGATAGCTATAAGTTTAGTAGTGTTTTTTTCTTCGCTTTTAATAGCATACTGAATTGCTTCATATAGCACGAGTGCATTTTCTTTTTCTTCTTCGCTCAAATAAGCATTGCGAGAACTTAAAGCAAGCCCTTTTTCATCTCTTACTATTTCACACCCAACTATGTTAATATTTAGATTAAGGTCTCTAACCATAGTTTTTATTATAGTATATTGTTGAAAATCTTTCAATCCAAAATAAGCATTAGTAGGTTGAACTATGTTAAAAAGCTTTAAAACGACCGTGCAAACACCATTAAAGTGCGTTGGTCTAGTTATGCCGCAAAGCCTATTTGATAAATTAGGCAAAGAAACTTGAGTTCCGAAGTCTTCATTATAAATAATGTTGGCTTCTGGTGTAAATAAATAATCAACGCCTAAATCTTCACAAATTTTTATATCTCTTTCTAAGTTTCTAGGGTATTTGTCTAAATCTTCATTCGGTGCAAACTGCATAGGGTTAACAAAAATACTAACTACTACAATTTTATTTTCATCTCTAGCCCGTTTTATAAGGCTTTTATGCCCATCGTGTAAATAGCCCATAGTTGGAACAAAGCCTATGGTATCAAAATTATTTGAAGCTTCGCTAGTATGTATTCCTAAATTCAAATCTTTAATTATTTTCAATTTTAAGCCTTTCTATTAGTTCTTTATCTATTTTAAACGTATGTTCTTTTGAGGGGAAAGAGCCCTCGCTAGTTTCTTTAATGTATGTTTCTATGGCTTCTTTAATTATGTTTCCAGTATTAGCGTACCTTTTAACAAATTTAGGTGTAAAATCACTAAACATTCCTAGCATATCTTGATATACTAATACTTGCCCATCTACATATTTTCCAGCTCCTATCCCTATAATAGGAATATTAACTGTTTCTGTTATAATTTTTGTAAGCTCTTCTGGAACGCATTCAACTACAATACAAAAAGCCCCAGCTTGTTCAATTTTTTTTGCTTCTTCTATAAGTTTTCTTGCCACTTTTTCATTTTTGCCTTGTGCTTTAAAGCCGCCCAAAGCATTAATAGACTGGGGTGTAAGCCCAATATGCCCTGCCACTGGTATAGAAGCTCGCACAATGGTTTTAATCTCTTCTAAAAATTCAATACCACCCTCGAGTTTAACGGCAACTGCCCCGCCCTCTTTAATCAACTTTCCGGCATTTGAAACAGCATCATAAACGCTAGTTTGGTAACTCATAAAAGGCATATCTGCAATTACTAATGCATTTTTAACACCCCTTGAAACGAGTTTAGTATGATATATCATATCTTCTATAGTAACTGAAAGGGTATTTTCTTGCCCTTGTATTACCATTCCTAAAGAATCACCAACTAGAATAGAGTCTATTCCAGCTTCATCTATAAGTTTTGCCATAGAATAATCATAAGCTGTTAACATAGATAGCTTTCTTTTTCCCTTAGCCTCAAGAAAAGTTGAAACCGTTTTTTTCATATTTACCCCTTTCTTATTAAAACCCCCAATTTAAAGTTGGGGGTTTTAAGGAATTAAATTAATATTCATGCAATCAAAATTATAATTATTTAAAATTAAAAAATATTTTTATGAATTTTGAATTAATAATTGTGCAATCTTATCTGGGTTTGCTTGAACTTGAACAGCACCAAGCTCAAATGCTTTTTTAGGCATACCATAAACTACAGAACTTTTTTCATCTTGCCCTATTGTGAAAGCACCTTTTTTAACCATTTTTAAAAGCCCTGCTGCCCCATCATCACCCATGCCAGTTAATATTACGCCTATAGCCTTTGGACCTATAACATTTGCAACAGAATCAAATAAAACATTTGCAGACGGTATATGACCTGAAACTGGTGGCTCTTTTTTACAGCTAACATAATATTTACTTCCCCTTGAAACTACTCTCATCTGCTGAGAGCCTGGGGCAATTAAAGCTAAGCCAACCTTTAATTCATCTCCGTCTTTTGCTTCCCAAACAGTCATTTTACATTCTTTATTCATCCTTTCTGAATAAAGCTTTGTAAAAACAGGGGGCATATGTTGAACTATTAATATTGGCGGTGAATCTTGCGGCAATTTTTTTAATATACTAAAAATAACTTCCACACCGCCCGTTGAAGAACCTATAGCGATTACTTTATTAATTTTTTGCTCAAATTCATGTTTAACTTCTTTTTTAAAGTTATAATCTCTAATCAAATTTGAAAGCTTAGTAGTTAAACTTAAATTAAATGTGTAAAGCTTATCTTCAACCGTTTCTGGTAAAACTATCATATCATCTGCACCAGAAGCAATTGAACTGAAGCCTTGTTTAACATCTTTTACAACAGCTATAATTTTCATAGATTTAAGCTTGAAAAAAGGAGCCACTTTTGATACTAACATATTATCATTAATAGCAAATAAAATACATATTAATTTATCATTTCTATCAATAGACATTTCAAGAGCAGGTATATCATTACTATACATACCTGCAAAATTAAATTTAGAGTTAGTTTGTAGCAGTTTTTTTACTTCATTTACATTTTCGCCACTGCTATAAATTATAACATTCATTTTGTCCTATTCATCGTGAAGTAATTTATTTACTTCTAAAAGAAGTGCAACGCCATTATCTGTGTGGCCTAAATTTTTCACAAAATAATTTGCATAGCTAAGTTTAGCAGATGGCGGCGGTGCAATTTTTTCCTCATCTATATATTTAACTTCATTCACTTCGTCAACTATTAAACCTATTTTATCGCCGCCATATTCTATTATTATAATACAAGTTAAATCATCATAAGGGATTTCTTCCATCATAAACCTAGAGCGTATTTCTAAAATAGGAACAATTTCACCACGCAAATTTATAATGCCTTTTAAATAATGGGGTGTATGAGGAACACCAGTAATATTAACCATATTTATTATTTCGCGAACGAAAGAAATTTCAACTCCAAACTCTTCTTCGCCTATTTTGAAAAGCAAAAACTTATTTTTTATAGTGTCTGTTGTGAAGCTGTCGTTAATTGCAACTGAATCTTCTAACATTTTACAATCTCCTTATCTGTAAACCTTTCTTAAAGTAAGTGCAAGAAAGGTTACTTAAATTATGTTGACCGAAAGTATAGCCAAAGCTAGCTTACTTCTTTAAGCAGTATTAACTAACCTTTGACCGTTCTTTATCTGTCAAAAAAAGTAGGTACATTAATTATCAAGCTTATATCACCATTTCCGAGCAATGTACAGCCACTAAGCCCGTTTACTTTTTTAATATACTTAGGTATATTTTTAACAACTATTTGCTGCTCACCTATAAGCTCGTCTGCAAATACACATATAGTTTGGTCTGCATTTTCAAGCATTAAAACTATACCCTCTTCTATTTTATCTAATCCATAGTCTAAACCGAAATAATCTTTTAAGCGTATTAAATTAAAAACTTCGCCTCTTATTTTAATCATTTCATTTTGGCTAGGGTCAATTACTATATCACTTTTTTTAACTTTTAAAGAGCGTGTAATATCCATAATAGGTATTGTATATTTAGCATCACCTATTCTTATAATCATACCGTCTATAATTGCTAAAGTTAAAGGAATTTTAAGAGTAATGCTGCTTCCTTCACCCTCAACACTATCTGCTACTACAGTGCCGCCTACATGCTCTAAATTTGTATTAACAACGTCCATCCCTACTCCACGCCCAGAATAAGAAGTAACTTGCTCATTTGTAGAAAAGCCTGGATAGAAAACAAATTGATAAATTTCTTTATCTGTATACTCTTCTTCCGGTTTGCTTAAAAGCCCTAAGCGAGCAGCCTTAGATAAAATTTTAGAGCGGTTAAAGCCTGCCCCATCATCTTTAATTATAATTAAAACATCGCCGCCAGAATTCTTAGCTTCTAAAACTACTGTTCCTCTTTCATCTTTGCCTTTTTCTGCTCGCACATCTGGAAGTTCTATTCCGTGGTCTATAGAGTTTCTAATTATGTGCATTAATGGGTCTGAAATGTGCTCTATTATATTTTTATCAACTTCTGTATCTTCGCCGACAACCTCAAGCTGAACATCTTTTTTAAGCTGGCGACACATATCACGAACGATACGCTGCATTTTAAAGAAAGTTGGTGAAAGGGGAACCATTCTCATACTCATAACTGAGTCTTGAATTTCTGTTATTATTTTGCGAAGCTGCCTAGATTCCTTAGTAAAACTATCTAACTCTAAACCGTCAAGCTCTGGGTTTTGAGTAACCATAGCTTCGGCTATAACTAATTCACCTACTAAATTTAAAAGCTGGTCTAATTTTTGAACATTTACAGATATAGAGTGGTTTGCCATAGATTTTTTTCTAGTATCACTCCCAGAATTTTGAACAGCAACTGCCTTAACTGTTTCAGCTTGCTCTAAGTTTTGAACTGGGATAGTTTCTTCAGCTTGTAATTGTTCTGCTTCTTCTATATTACTAGGTTCT
>WRFW01000158.1 GCA_009787435.1 Defluviitaleaceae bacterium | reverse complement strand
AAAAATTATCGTTGAAAAAGCTTTAACCGCAAGTAGAGCTAGGGAAGCCGCTAAAAAAGCTAGGGAGCTTGTCCGCCGTAAAAATGTTTTAGATATTGCAAGTTTGCCTGGAAAGCTTTCAGACTGTATAGAAAGAGACCCTGCAAAATCAGAAATATTTATAGTAGAGGGTGATTCAGCAGGTGGCAGTGCTAAAGGGGCTAGATTGCCGCAAACACAAGCTATACTTCCTTTAAGGGGTAAAATTTTAAATGTTGAAAAAAGCCGTTTAGATAAAATTTTAACTAATGAACAAATAAGAACTTTAATAACAGCTTTCGGAACAGGAATAGGCGAAGATTTTGATATTGCAAAATTACGCTATCATAAAATAATATTAATGACCGATGCCGATGTAGACGGGGCACACATAAGAACTTTACTTTTAACATTTTTATACCGCTTCATGACACCTTTAATAGAAGAAGGGATGATATATATTGCCCAACCCCCTTTATTTAAAGTTGAAAAGGGTAAAACTTCTCGCTATGCTTATTCAGATACAGAGTTAAATGAAATATTAGAAGAAATCGGCAGAGACGGCTTAAAACCTATACAGCGTTATAAAGGGCTTGGTGAAATGGATGCAGAGCAGCTTTGGGAAACAACTATGGACCCAGAAAGACGCATACTTCTTAAAGTAACCGCAGAAGATGCAATAGCTGCAGATGATATTTTTAATAGGCTAATGGGTGATAAAGTAGAGCCTAGGCGTGAATTTATTAGTAAATATGCTAATAGTGTTAAATATTTAGATATTTAACACATTGAAAATTTGCTTTCAAACTGCTTTTTTCAAAGCACACGATTAAGTATTTTAAAATTAAGTATAGCATTTTTTCAAAAAATATGTTATACTTATTTTTATGAAAATAAGTATGTAGAGGTTTAAATGGACGATTTAGATTTACTAAAAAGCAATGAAAAAATAGACGATATAAAATTAGAAGATGAAGTTCAAAATTCATTTATAAGCTATGCGATGAGCGTTATAGCTTCTCGTGCTTTGCCAGATGTGCGAGATGGTCTGAAACCTGTGCATAGGCGTATAGTTTATTCTATGTACAATTTAGGGTTAAGACCAGGCTCTGCTTTTAAAAAATGTGCAAGAATAGTCGGAGACACCATGGGTAACTATCACCCCCATGGAGACGCTTCTATATACGATGCACTTACTAGAATGGCTCAAGATTTTTCACTTAGATACCCTTTAGTAGATGGGCACGGAAATTTTGGTTCTATAGATGGCGATGCTGCCGCAGCCTATCGATACACAGAAGCTAGGCTTCACAATGTTTCTATGCAGCTTCTAACAGATATTGATAAAAATACAGTTGACTTTGTCCCTAATTATGATGAGCAAGATAAAGAACCCGCTGTTTTACCATCTCGCCTTCCAAATTTTCTTCTTAACGGTGCTAGTGGTATAGCTGTTGGAATGGCGACTAATACACCGCCACACAATTTAAATGAAGTTGTAGATGCTGTAACTTTTATGATAGATAATTTCATAAACGATAAAGAAACAGATATTGAAGATATTTTAAATATAGTAAAAGGTCCAGATTTTCCAACAGGAGCATCTATAATGGGTACTTCTGGAATAACTCAAGCTTATAAAACAGGAAAAGGAAGTTTAACAGTTCGTGGCATTACTAACATTGAAACATTTAAAAATGGGCGTGAAATGATAGTAATTACAGAGCTTCCTTATCAATGTAATAAAGCAAGCTTAGTTGAAAGAATAGGCGAGTTAGTTCGTGATAAAAAAATAGAAGGTGTAAGCTACCTTCGTGATGAAAGTAATAGAAAAGGTATTCGTGTAGTAGTTGAGCTTAAAAAAGATGCAAATGCTAATATTATTTTAAATAATCTTTATAAACATTCAGGCTTGCAAACTACTTACAGCATAAATATGCTAGCCTTAGTTAATAATGAGCCTAGAGTGCTTAACTTAAAATCTGCTCTTCATTACTATATCGAACACCAAGTGGAAGTTGTAACTAGAAGAACTCAGTTTGATTTAGATAAAGCTAAGCATAGGCAGCATATTTTGCAAGGCTATCTAATCGCCCTTGATAATATAGACGAAGTTATATCTATAATTCGTTCTTCAAAAGACACGCCAACTGCAAAAGGTTCATTAGAAGAGCGTTTCAGTTTCACAGAAATTCAATCCGAAGCTATAGTTCAAATGCGTCTTCGTGCACTAACAGGGCTAGAGCGAAGCAAACTAGAAGAAGAATTTGCAGAATTAGAGCTTCTAATTGCAGAGCTTATGGCACTTTTAGAAAATAAAAATAAACTTTATACACTCATTAAAGATGAGCTTCTAGTTTTAAAATCTAAATTTGGAGATGAAAGAAGAACTCGCATTCTCCCAAGAGAAGACGAAATGGACATTGAAGACCTCTATGAAGATGAAATGTGTGTAGTTACTATGAGCCACCTAGGCTATATTAAAAGAATGCCTTTAAACCTCTATAAAAGCCAGCATAGAGGTGGCAGGGGCGTTAGTGGTATGAAAACAAGAGAAGAAGATGGCGTAAAATCTCTATTTATTACTAATGCTTTTAGCCATATTCTTTTCTTTACTAGTAAAGGAAAAGTGTTTAAAAAGCGTGCATTTGAAGTTCCTGAAACTAAGCGTGAATCTAAGGGAACTGCTTTAGTTAATTTAATAAATTTAGGGCCTCGTGAAAAAGTAACTGCTATTATACCTATGCAAAAATTTAGTGAAGAAAGTTATTTTATAATGGTAACTAAAGATGGTATAATTAAAAAGACTACAACCAAAAATATGGAAAACATTAATAAAAATGGTCTTATAGCTATACGCCTAAACGATACAGATGAGCTAATAACCGTTAAAGAATCAAACACAGGTGATGATTTCTTCATAGCTACTCACCAAGGTATAGGTATAAAATTTAGCTTAGATGATGTTCGCCCAGTCGGGAGGACTGCAATAGGTGTTCGTGGTATAAATCTTTTAGATGGTGATTATGTAGTTGGTGCAGATATTGCCGATAATAACAAAGAAATATTAATTGTTTCAGAAAATGGATATGGAAAATGTACTTTGCAAGAAGATTTTAGACATCAAAAGCGTGCTGGCAAAGGTTCTAAAGTTTATAAAGTTACAGATAAGACTGGTAACATAGTTGATGTTTGCCAAGTTTCTAATACAGACCAAGTGATGATTATTAATTCAGATGGTGTAGTAATCCGTATAAATATAAATGAAATACGAACTACTGGGCGTGTTGCTCAAGGTGTTAAGCTTATTAACTTAAATGAAGCACAAAAAGTTATGAGTATAGCAAAAATTAGCGAAGACCAGTTAGAAAAAGAACAACAGGCAGAGTTAGAAGAAAATAATCAAGTAACTATACAAGAATAGTGGAGTTAAACACTTATGAATAAAAAAAATTGTGGATATGTTCAAATAGCTATAGATGGCACAATGGCAAGTGGAAAGGGTACAATTTCAAAAGCCCTTTCAGAAAAACTAGGCTATGAATATTTAGACACAGGCACTATATATAGAAAACTTGCTCTATTTTCTTTAAGTTTAGATGAGCCCGCTAATATTGTTAATTATTTAAACGATATAAATATAAACGATATTAGCGGCAATATGCGTTCTTATGAAGCAGGGCAAGCTGCTTCTAAAATAGCAATTTTGCCTGAAGTTAGAAACTTTGTTACTTCCTATTCTCAAAGTTTTGCAAAAGATAAAAACATAATAATGGACGGGAGAGACATTGCTTCTGTAATCATGCCTAATGCTAATTTTAAATTTTTTATAACAGCAGATTTAGAAGAAAGAGCTAGGCGGCGTTTTTTAGAACTTTCTGAAAAAGGTGAAAAAGAAACTTTTGAAGAAATTTTAAAAGGCATCCAAGAGCGAGACGAAAGAGATATGAATAGAGATATTGCTCCCTTAAGGCAAGAAAAAGACTCAATAGTTGTAGATAATACGCATATGAATAAAGAAGAAACATTGAACTATATACTTAGTGTACTAACACAAAAAATATAGGAGGTTCATAATGGAAGTTCTTTTGGCAGAATCAGCGGGCTTTTGTATTGGTGTAGATATGGCTGTTAAAGGTGTCTATAAAAATTTAGATACAAAAAAAATGGTTACCTATGGGCCAATTATTCATAATAAACACGTTACAGATGATTTAAAAAAGCACAATGTGGACATAATAGAAAATATAAGCCAAGCAGGTGAAAACACAGTAGTAATTAGAACACACGGTGTGCCGCCTACTGTCTATGAAAGTTTGCAAAATGAAGGCATAGACTATATAGATTATACTTGTCCTTTCGTTAAAAAAATTCATAGAATAGTTAAAAAAGAATATGATAAAGGCTCTAAAATAATTATAGTTGGTGATGAAAAACACCCAGAAATTATAGGTATAGATGGCTTTTCAGAAGATAATTCTACAATAGTGCACACAAAAGAAGAGGCACAAAATTTATCGCTTTCGCCTAATGAAACATATGCAGTAGTAGTTCAAACAACTTTTAGAGATTCAAAATTTTCAGAGATTGTAGAAGTTTTAAAAACTAAAGCAGAAAATATAGAAGTTTTTAATACAATATGCTCAGCAACACATGATAGGCAAAAAGCCGCAGAAGACCTTTCAAAAAAAGTTGATTGCATGATAGTGCTAGGTGATAAAAAAAGCTCTAATTCAACAAAGCTTTATAATATATGTAAGCAAAATTGTGAAAAAACGTTTTTTGTTGAAAATATTCATGAAATAGAGTTGAAAAATTTTAAAAAATATGATAAAATAGGTATAACAGCGGGTGCTTCAACACCAGCCGCTATTATTGAGGAGGCAGTAAAACTAATGACAGAATTAACACCAAACACAGATAACTTTGAACAAATGCTAGAAGAGAGCTTCAAAACTCTACATAGTGGGGAGGTTGTAAAAGGTAAAGTTATTTCAGTTACTGAGCGTGAAATAAGTGTGAATCTTGGAAGCAAAGCAGATGGAATAGTTACTAGAAACGAAGTAACAGAAGATGACACTATTGATATAAGAACCCTTTTTAACCCTGGCGATGAGATAGAAGTCTATGTAGCAAGAATAAACGATGGTGAAGGAAATGTTGTTCTTTCGCATAAACGTATTAATGAGCAGAAAAATTTAGGTGCTCTTGAAGTTGCATTTAATTCTAAAGAAATAGTTAAAGGAAAAGTTATAGATATCGTAAAAGGTGGGCTTATAGCTTTAATTAGCGGCGTTCGTGTTTTTGTGCCAGCTAGCCAAGCAACTTCACGCTACACTGAAGATTTATCTTCTTTAAAAGGTTTAGAATTAAACTTTAATATTATAGAATTTGATTCTGAGCGTAAAAGAGTTTTAGCAGGCAGAAGAGACCTTGCAAAAAAAGAAGAAGAATTGCAAAAAATAGAAGCTATTAAAAGGCTTTCTATAGGCACAGATGTTGAAGGCACGGTAGATAGAATAGTTGCTTTTGGTGCTTTTGTTGATTTAGGCGGCATAGATGGTCTAATTCATATGTCTGAAATAAGCTGGGTTAGAAGCAAAAGACCACCAATGCCTTTTAAAGAGGGTGAAAAAGTTAAAGTTCGTGTTTTAGAAATAGACGAAGAAAAAGGAAGAATAAGTCTTTCTTATCGTGCTAATATTGAAAACCCTTGGGATAATATCGAAGAAAAATATCCTATTGGAAGTGCAGTTAAAGGCACTGTAGTTAGAATGGCTGAATTTGGTGCATTTGTCTCTATTGAAGAGGGTATAGATGGGCTTGTGCACATTTCAAATATTTCTTTAGACCGTATAAATAAGCCTAGTGATGTTCTTTCTATAGGGCAAGAGATAGAAGCTAAAGTAATAGAAACCGATTCTGAAAATCAAAGAATAAGTCTTTCTATAAAAGCTCTTTTAGAGCAAGGCGAAGAATTAGAAGAAAATGAATAATAATTGAGTATTTCTAAAAACTTAGAAGTTTTTAGAAAGGCACCTTTTAAAGATATCCTGTTCTTCGGGCAATTAAAAAACAACCGACTTCCTATTAATTTGGAAACGGTTGTTTTTTTAAAATGAAATTTAGCGTCCTTAATATTGCCAACGTTATCAAATCTTTTCAAAATCATAAAAGTCTTTATTTTTTAAAGTTTATATCTATCTTTTTTGCTAACTCTTTAATTTTCATATCATCAAATGAACCACTAATCTTATTAAACTCTTTTTCTATTTTAAGTTTAGCTTCATTTTCATATATATTTAATCTCTGCCGTCAGCAAACTATCTATACTTTTTTATAAACCTAGTAATTGGCTCTTGTTCTCTATAATCCGAAACTATATATTTTATTAAACCATGTCCTTTAACAAAGTAAGCTTTAAAGTTATCTCCGTTAGGAAATTCAGTATTAACTTTCATTACATTTTCAAAAGTTCCAAATGGCGTTTGTATTGTCTCATCTATACTTATTATTTTGCTAATTCCATTATTTTCATCTGTATTCCATGAATGACCAATAATTAGCGGCTCTTGCAAGATAATAAATCTTTCTTTAGGCTCAATACTAGTTATATTTTCGCTTATAAGAGTTGTTTCTCCAAAAATATGAGCAAATTCACCATTGTATACTTCTAATATGGTAGTTGCTATTATTGGCTCATTATAAGTTTGTATAGTGTTTAAAAATTGAATTCTATTATTTGAGATATGAGTAACAGAAACTTCTGCATAAATAACTCCGTAGTTTGAAAGTTCTTCTAAAAGTGTATTTTCTTCAAATGAAATAAAATCACTTATGTTTAAGCTATTAATATTATAGCTAGGCTGAAAATTATAACTAAGTGTTCCATAGTTAGAACAAGCTGTAATACTAAGTAAAAATAATGCCGAAATGAATTTTTTCACCATTTTAAACCCTTTCAAATTTCTATTTAGATTAATTTTAATTATTTTTAATCTAAATCTGAGTTAAATACACCATTAGTAGGGAAAATATGCCCTGAAAATGCGTCTGTTCTATTTAGAAGCCATTGGTGTGAAGCAACCCAATTTAAAGACCCAGAATGAGGAACGCCACCAATTGTTCTATTATATATAATGCTGTTAAGATGAGGACTTCCAACTCGTACAGTTATTTCAATTCTAACCCAAACAGATGGTAAGTTTCTAGCACTTATTTGATTTTCTTCTGGTAGGTAGATAGAAGAATTTATCAAAATACCATTTTCATATAATGTTATAGTTTCAAAATATTGAAAACCTTGAGGGGCTAGCGAAGCTTCTTTTAATATTGTGTTATTTTGATTTTCATCTGCCGAAACATTCAAAGGCATGGATCCTAAAGCCATTAACCCTGACATTAATGCAACTGATGTTTTCTTACGCCAATTTCTATTGTTTAATTTTCTCATTAAATTAAACCTCCTAAATATTTTATTGTTTTTTCTTCCAAAGCCTATCATATTCAAGAGTTTTGAATATGTTTCTAAGTTTTTTGTAAATAAGTTGTTTTAGAGGATTTAATTTACTTCAAAACTTATTATGCATATTATATCATGTTTAAATAAGTATGTCAAGATTTTTTATTTAAAAAAACTTTATGTGATTAATTTTAAACTTATCATTTTTCATGAAAAAAATTTATAAAAATTTATAATTTTCTATATACATCTTGCCAAAAATACGATATAA
>WRFW01000157.1 GCA_009787435.1 Defluviitaleaceae bacterium | reverse complement strand
CCCTCTTCCTAAAGCACCTCCTAAACCGCCGCCATTTCTAGGTGCTGTTTGTCTTGGGGCTGCTGTCGGTCTCGGTGTGTTTGCTCTTGGCGTTGGTGTGCTTGCTCTGCCCCCGCCTAGGCTTCCACCCCTGCTAACCCCGCCGCCGCTTCTACCACCGCTAGCTCTTCCATAGCCGCCCCCTCCGCTTCTACCACCGTATGAACCTCCACCTCTACTGCCACCTCTCATATTTGTTAACTACCTCCTAAATTTTTTTGGATATTTATAGTTGGATTTTTAGAACTATTTTGATAATCATATATTTGCTAATAAATAGCCACTGCTTTTCTGCTATGAACAGCTAATATACTTATTGTCAATTTCATATTATTGATTTTCTAAACTTGCATTTAAAAGCTCTTCAAAAGAATTTTTAAGCAAAATATATTTTTTATCTTTGTGCTCTATTCCCATACGTGTCATATGTGTGCCATCTCTCACAAATTTAAAACCCGCTTTTTCTATTACTCTTTTGCTCTGTATATTGTGTTGAAAATGGCTTATTGCTATAGCTTCAACAATATCATTATCAAATAAATATTTTATAACCGCATTTAAAGCTTCTGGCATTAAGCCTCTCCCCCAATAAGTCTTTGCCAACACATAGCCAATAGATAAGTTTTTAAGATTTTTATATTCGCTTTCATCATCTTTATTTACCCAGGAATCGTGAAACCCAAAGCTTCCTATAACTTTGTTCGTTTCTTTTAATACTATTGCAAAATCATTTTTATTAGTAATAAACATTTCTAAAATTTCTTTGCTTTCATCAATATTTTTATGGTGATGCCAGCCAGCTAATTCACCAACGCCTGGTTGGCTTGCATATAAATAAAAATCCATTAAGTCTGTTTCTTTCCAAAGTCTTAAAATTAAACGCTCTGTTTCTATAGTATGCTCACTTGTGTCTATTTTTACATAACTCATAAATTGAAATACTTCCTATCTAGGCTTCTATAATTTAACGCATCTGTTAAATGCATAACACCTATTTTTTCGCTTTCTTCTAAATCCGCAATAGTTCTCGCTAATTTTAAAATTTTGTGATAAGCTCTTGGGCTCATCTTTAGTTTTTCAAAAGCTTGCTTTAAAAGCTCATCACTAGTTTTATCTAGCTTGCAATATTTTTCTATCTCAGAAACATTTAAATGTGCATTATATTTATTTTTAGTTCCATAACGTTTATATTGCATATTACAAGCTGCAAGCACCCTTTCTTTAATCTCTGCTGTGCTTATAGAATTTTTTTCACTTAAAGAACTGTAGCTTCCCCTCGTTGATTCAACGTGTATATCTATTCTATCTAATAGAGGACCTGAAATTTTTCCTATATATTTTGAAATAGCCATAATCGAACATTTGCATTCATCGGTACCCGTTCCATAATTACCGCAAGGGCACGGGTTCATGGCGGCAATCAACATAAACTTAGCAGGGTAAGTTACACTTTCATCTGCATGGGAAATTTGAATCTCTCTATCTTCTAAAGGCTGTCTCAACACTTCTAAAACGCTTCTTTTAAATTCTGGCAACTCATCTAAAAATAAAACACCATTGTGGCTTAAACTAATTTCGCCAGGCTTTATTACTTTTCCACCGCCTATTAAAGCGGCATAAGAAATAGCGTGGTGTGGGTCTCGAAAAGGTCTTTCTTTTATTAGTTTATTTCTATTTTTTAAACGACCTGCTATTGAATATATTTTAGTAGTAGTTAAGCTTTCTTCTAAAGATAAATCTGGTAAAATAAATGGCAAGCGTTTAGCTAGCATAGTTTTTCCGCTTCCAGGCGGGCCTATTATTAAAGCATTGTGATACCCTGCAGCCGCAACAGTTAAAGCTCTTTTCATGCCTTCTTGCCCTTTAACATTTGCGAAATCTAATTTGATATTTTCATTGTCGGTAAAATCTTCTTTATATGTAATGTTATCACTTCGGCAGCTTTCGTTTTCAAAATTTTTATTATAATCTTTAGGTTTCGTTCCTGTTCTAAAATATTCAATCACTTCATTTAAATGTTTAACACCTATAATCTCAATATTTTGTATTAATTGTGCTTCTTTTAAATTTTCTTTTGGCACTATAAAAGTTTTATATTTTTTAGAAGAGTGGTGAACCATAGGCAAAACACCGTTTATATTCCTTATTTGCCCATCTAAGCTAAGCTCACCCGCAAAGAAAACATTAGAAACTTTGCTTTCTTTGATTACACCTATAGAAACTAAAATCCCAATAGCTATTGGTAAATCAAAATATGGACCTTCTTTGCGAACGTCTGCCGGGGCTAAGTTTATTGTAATCTTTTTTGAAGGGAATTCAAAGCCGCAATTTTTAATAGCAGCCCGCACCCTTTCTTTTGACTCTTTAATTGCTTTTCCTGCTAAACCGACTATATCAAAAGCTGGAAGCCCGTTGCTTATAAAAACTTCAACAAATACATCATATCCATAAATTCCTACAACACCGCCAGATATTATTTTAGTAATCATAATAAAAATTATAGCACTTTTGTTGTAAAAATGCAATATAAATCACAAAAAAACTTGCAAAAAAATAAAAACTATGTTAATAATTGTGTTATTTAGTAACTTTAATAAATCCGCTTGACAACTTGCACAAAAACAGTTATAATTATAGGTAAGTATATTGAAAAAATTACAATTGGAGTTGAAAGATTTCTTATAACTTATATATGAAAGTGGGGATTTTTAAAAATGATTTCAGCACAAATTTTGCAAAACGTAGTTGATGGCTTAAAAGAGCTTCTTAGGCTAGATTTTAGCGTAATCGAAACAGAAGGTAGAATAGTAGCTTCTACAGAAAGTTCACTCATAGGTGAGGTTATAGACAGTTTAAGACCTTTTATGGTTTCAGCAGCCGAGGTGCAAATTATAGAGGGCTATATTTATTTTAAAGCCTTTGATAATGGTGTAGCTGAATATGTAGTCTCTATAAAAGGAACCGATATTGAAAGCCATAAAGCAGGGCAAATAGCAGCTTTTCAAGTAGAATGCCTTTTAACTGCTTATAAAGAGCGGTATGATAAAGATAATTTCATAAAAAATCTATTGTTAGATAATTTATTGTTAGTTGATATTTATAGCAGGGCTAAAAAAATGGGCATAAGTTCAACCGCAACTAGGAGCATTTTTTTAATAGAAGTGGAAGACGCCAGCCTAACATTAATAGATAAACTGCGTAAATTTTATGAAAATCCTAAAGATTTTATTACAAATGTTGATGAACATCACATAATAGTTGTGAAACAAGTAAAAGAAAATTCTTCTTTGCAAGAATTAGAAGAGATAGCAAGCACCCTTGCCGATATAATGCACACAGAATTAGAAATAAACTCAAGAGTTTCCATAGGCACAAAAATTTCAGACCTTAAAAATGTTTCTTTAAGCTATAAAGAAGCAAAAATGGCATTAGAAGTTAGCAGCATTTTTAATCCCGAAAGCCAAATAGTTAACTATGAAAATTTAGGCATAGGCAGGCTTATATATCAATTGCCGCTAAGCTTGTGTAAAATTTTTATGTTTGAAATACTAGGCGAAACTTCTTTAGATGTTTTTGAAGAAGAAGTGTTAGTAACTGTAGATAAATTTTTTGAAAACAACTTAAATGTGTCTGAAACTTCACGCCAGCTATTTATTCATAGAAATACTCTCGTTTATCGTTTGAATAAGCTAATTAAAAAAACAGGGTTAGATTTAACAAATTTTGATGATGCAGTTGTATTTAAAATACTCACCATGGTAAGTAAATATATTACTTACAAAGAAGAGGGATACAAATATTAATCATAAGCCAGCTCCAATTTTATAAAAAACAAAAAAGCCCTAAAGGGCTTTTTTAGTGCTTTCCAATTAGAAACCCAGTAATAAGGCCTTCTAAGTAAGCTACAAGTGCTACACAAGCTACTATTAAATAAATATGTGTATACTTTTTGTGTTTTTTAAACTCTTGTTTTTCGGTTCTTTTCGCTGTCCTATGGTGTCTTCTTCTTTTTTTCATAATTACACCGTCCTTTCTTTAAATTTAAAAACTTCTTAAGTCTTAGATTTTTCTAAAAACTTCATTTGGTGATTTTTATCTCGCCCAAAATAGCCCAAAGAACGAGCTATTTTTAGCATACCTTTCTAAAAACTTAGCAGTTTTTAGATGTACTTAATTATATCATATATTTTTTATCCTGTATAGTATTTTATTAAACTGCAAATACTATTCTTAGCTATAGTAGGAATAGGAGGAATAAAATGAGATTATTAATGTTCGTATCTCTTCTTGGGCTATTTTTAACCGCTTGTTCGCCACTTCGAGAAGTGCGGTTTGATGCTTTGGAAAATAGTGTTGCATATGCTTTCCCAGAATTAGAATCAACAAACGTAATAGATAAAGAAGCAGATTTTTTAACACAACGAACACAAAAATTAGAAAGCTTAGTATTAGGGATAGACGGTATAGAGGGGGCTAATATAGTAATATTAGAAAATGCCGCATTAGTTTCTTTAGATTTTAATGAGCGACTGGAAAAGAGAGATATTAAGGCGAAGAAAAAAGTAGTTGAGCATAAAATAAAGCAAGTTGATAGCTCTGTTAAACACGTTTCAGTTTCGGTTACAGATGAAATAGTACAAAAAATTTATGATGTGTTAGAAAAAAGGAAGCCGTGAGCTTCTTTTTTGTTTTTTTGTATAGTTTTCATAAATTTTCTTCTCAGAATACCGAAAAAATTTATAGCATATTTTCAATTTAACTGTTTACAAAAAGGTATAACTGTGGTACAATTGATTTAATACTTAAACTAAATTAAAATAACCTATAGGAGAAAAACAAATGACTGAACTAGTTAAAGATTTATACAACATGAAACAAGGTGAGATTTTCAACATAATAGCAAATACTGACCCATCTAGCGAGCTTGAAAAAGCAAACACATTTAAAATTAAATATATGTGCAGCGAGCAAGTGCAGTTAGAAGATTCAGACCAATCAAGAGAAGTGGAAAAAATAACTTTAATATGTGAATTAAATGGCAGTGAAGAATTAACAGGCTTTCATTCAACAAGCTTAACTTTAAATGCACAGCTTAAAAAAGCTGTAATCTTTTTTGCTGAAGAAATAGTAAACCAAAATTTTAAATTAAACACAGTAACTAAAGGCTCTAAAAAGCAATATGAACTAAGAACTGTTTAAAATTTAAATTAGCCTTGCCATAAATTTCAGCAAGGCTTTTTTATTTTTAAAATTATTCTAGCTACACTTATCTTAATTGCAAACTATGATAGTTTCAATTACGCCAATTGCAAAAATTAAGCAGGCTGCAAGCCCTATTTTATTTTAATGTTCCCATTAGAAGTGCTTAAATTCATTTTAATTTTTTTTGAAGCTTCTTCATAATATGGGCTTATCGCTTCAACAAAAGACTTAGAATTTTCAGAATAGTTATAAACACCGCCATCTACAGATACTTTTCCGTTAGAAGTGCTAGCTCTAAATTTTGCTGGTGTTTCCTCTATATTAACTACTATAGAAGCATTTGAGGTTTGTGCATCTAAAGTTGCTTCTATATTTATAGGATTTAAAGATTCCACAGAAATTTTTCCGTTTGAAGTCATCGCTCGTGTTTCTGTAATATAAACATCTTCTAATTTTATTGCTCCGTTAGAAGTTGCTAATTTAGCCTTTTCTGATTTAGAATCTGAAATAGATATAGAACTATTTGAAGTGCTTAAATCTAAAAGGTTTGCTTCCACATCTTCCGTTATTATAGAGCCGTTAGTAGTCTTTGCATAAATATCTTTTGCTTTAATATCTTCTATCATTATTTTAGAATTTGAAGTAACCGCATCTATCTCGTTAATAAATAAATTTGGAATTCTAGCTTGTATACTCAAATGTTTAACGGCATTATAATCATAATCAAGCTCAATAGAGTTATTCTCTTCTAATAATTTAATCTCAACAATTTTTCCTATGCGTGGTTTGTAGCTGCCCCTTATTTCAATTATGCTCCCGTGATACCCCTCTATTTGAACTTGGCTATTTTTTGCTTTTAATTTTAAGCTTTCTATAACTTCTGGTGTGTTTGCTGTAAATATAAATTGTTTAGAATCTACAAATTCTCTATTGCCAATCTCTCCTAAATCTACAATTATACCAACTTCATTTACAGCTTTCGTTACATTTTCAGTTATATCTTCAATTAATTCTGAAAGTTTACTTGCAAATCCATCGTGCTTTTTAATTTCTTTTTGGTGTTTTTCAAAAAAGGGTTCTTCTTTTGGGCTCTCTATAGCTTCCATTAGCTTTATAGAATCTTCAACCGTTATTTGCCCCTCTTTTAACATTTCTAATATTTTAATTTTTTCGTCCATTATGCTCTCCTTCTTTTTGTAATATTAGCTCTTTTTGAGCTTTAGTGAAAAATGGTTCTAAATTTTCTAATGTTGTAAAATCTTCTTTTTTTATTAGGGCTTCTATTACAACATCGTTTAGGGGTTTTGGAATATACGGTGCTATTTGTTCAAGTTTATAAAAATGCCCTTTTTTAATAATTTCCAAAACTATAATCTCTCTATGGCTTGGGTTAGTGTTTGGAATTATCTCATATATATATATATCGTAATCTTTTTGTTTTAACAAGTGGTTTATCATGTCTGTCTTTTGGGATTCATTTAAATATACGAATAAATCTAAGTTTAAATCGGTTAGCATTTCTTTAAAAATATTTTCCGAAACAATATTAATATTTTTGACTACAGAAGCGAGATTATTTGGTGCTAATATTAGGTCAATAGTAGTTTCATAAATCTCACTTAAAATTGGCCACAAAGAAATATCTGGGAAGCTTTCGCCACGCTCCCATTTAGAAATAGCTTGGGCAGTTATTCCTATTTTACCCCCAACTTCTGTTTGGGTTAAATTTTTTTGTTTTCGCAAATTTTTTAAAGATTCCCCAACTGCTATAGAGTCTATAAATCTCACCTCTTCATCTTTTTCATTTTGAATATTATTATATCAAAAAAATTGCGAAAATTCAATAAACCTGTGGTTGAGTGGCAAAAATTTTTTACTATCATAATATAAAAGTATAGCAAAGCAAAGGTGTTTTTACTCTATAACTTGTTTTGGATTTTATAGGCAGTTATAGAAAAATATATTATTAAAAAGGGGGGCGTTAAAAAAATTATGGGCAAAGGTTTTTTAAAAGTATTTTTAACGACAGGCGATGAAGCGATTCCAGTTCAAGGGGAAATAGTAGTAACCGATGAAGCAGGCAACTCGCTATATGAAGCTTTCACAAGCGAGTCAGATTCAATTGAGCTTTCAGCACCAAATAGAGAGCTCGTGTTAATACCTGGTGCAAAGCCTTATAGTGAATATAATATAGGCATTCAAGCAGAGGGTTATAAACCAGTGTTTATATACAACGTTCGTATTTTAGATGGCTCTGAAACTATGCAGCCAGTAGATATGATGCCGATTCCATTAGAATCTACAAGAGCACAGGCACAGCCTGTAATTATCCGAAATGAAGAACATGGGCTTTTACACCCGAGAACTATAAGCCGTTTTAATCTTGAAGAAGAAAGCTTTCCCGCTGGGCGTGTTCTAGCTAATGTAATAATCCCTGGCTATATTACCGTACACTTAG
>WRFW01000156.1 GCA_009787435.1 Defluviitaleaceae bacterium | reverse complement strand
TATAAATAGAAAAGGACTGTATGAAACCTTGTTTTACTGGGTGGTCTGTATCGGCGGCGGCAGAAGCACTTACGCCAGTGCCAAGCCCTGCTTCAGTTGAAAAAACGCCCCTGCGAACTCCAAAAGAAACAGCATAGCCAAAAAGCCCTGCAAAAACTTGCTCTAAACCAAATGCTGAATAAAAAATCAAAGAAAATGCACTAGGCACAGCTGCTCTGTTCAAAAATATAACGCTTAATGCTATACCTATAAATGAAATAGCCATAATTGGTATTACAAAATTTGAAAATTTAGAAAAATGTGAAATACCGCCTTTTATTAAAGGAATTAAAGAAAGAACAATTAAAAAACCCATTAAAAAAGGATTTATGCCAAAAGAAGAATAGAGAGCAGTCGTTATTGTATTTGCTTGAATACCTGGCAAAAAAATAATATAAGCTAAAATAATAGTCATAGCGTATACTATGCCATACCAACGCCATCCAAGCCCTTTTTCTATATAGTAAGAAGGACCGCCACGGTGGTTTTTTTCTTTATCACAAGTTTTATATACTTGCCCTAATACACTTTCTGCAAAAGCGATGCCAGAGCCTAGAAAAGCGGTAACCCACATCCAAAAAACAGCACCTGGGCCGCCGATTGAAATTGCCGCCGCCACACCCGCTATATTGCCTGTACCAAGGCGCCCACTCAAAGTTAGCATTAAAGAACTAAATGGAGAAATAGCACCTTTGGAAGATTTATTTCCTCTAATAATTCCAGAAAACATTTCTTTTAAATAACGGACTTGCATAAACTTAGTTCCGATTGTTAAATAAATGCCCATTGATATGAAAAAAATTATTAAAGGGCTAGCCCATAAAAAATCTGCAATGTTGCTCATGTAATATTGTGTCTCCTTTATGATAAAGCGTTAACTAAAATTTTTTAATTAAATGCCACTTATTTTTATATTTTAATTTGTTTGAACTTTCAAAAATTTAAGTAAAATCAAGATTTAATATGTATATTAAAAAAATTTAAAAAAATGATAGGCAATTTTAAGTTTTTATTATAAATTTTAAAAATTTAATATTGACAATCTCTTTACTGTATGATATAATTAGTCAAAATTAAAAATATAAACTTTTAAATTTTTAAGTTAAAAATTTCAAAAGTATAGCTACTGTAAAGTTTAGTTATACAAAGGAGGTTTTATGAACAAAAAGAAGTATATGAGAAAAATGTTTATAGCTACTTTAACAAGCATTCTAGCTTTTGGACACATACCTCTAAATATTTCAGCATCCCAAAACTTAGAATTAGATTACGTTCAAGAAAGTTATGAGAATTATAAACATAATCAAAACCTAAGCTTTGATGAAGTCAACCCATTACTTATTGAGTTTTTCTCAAATTTAGATAACTCTAATCTTCCAAAAGCATCTACAATCTTTTATTTGGAAGATGGTACTTATGTAGAAATTAGACCTCAATTAGCTAGAAGAACTGTAAGAACTATCCGAAATATTATGCTAATCTCACACCCTATTACAGGAACATGGCAACTTCCTAACATAGCCGCTGGAACACTTTTAACAGTTTCACACACTATGATAGCACATCAAGACCGTTCTACATGGTATTTTGTACCTAATCATCTAGGTTGGAATGGTCAAATTATATCTGGTTGGGTTAACAGGCTAGATGTTCAATAATCTTATAAAATTATTATAGAGGTTTTTATGAAGAAAAAAAAATTAGCTTCTTTACTCTCAATATCTTTTGTGCTATTATTATCTATAATCTTTTCAAGCTCTGAGCAAATTTTCTCTAATAATTCATCTATTAATTACTATGAAGAAAGAACCCAAAGAGTCTTAGAAGCTAGATTTAAAGACCAATTTTATATTTTAGATGAAAATATAAGGAAAGAGTATATAGAAAAATTTAATCAAAATTCAGAAGGCTATGTTAGGCTTTTTTATCAACAAGTATATGATTTACTTACTCCTATAGATGAAAGAGAAGCCTTTTTCTTTAGTCAGTTACAACATAATATGACTCTTTTATTTCCAGCCACTTTTGAAAATACAAGAAAAAGCCTTTTAGGCACTATTGAACACCATGGTTTAAATCCAAATTCAAATATAGATGAATACTTAAAAAATAGTTGGTCAAAAGGTTATACAAAAATAATAAGGAAAGATAACGTTCCAATTTCAAGAACTTCTCAAGAAGCAACTTCTAATCCTAGAGTTGGAAGAATAAGATTAGAAGAGGGAACGGAGGTTAAATTAATTGATTGGTTTTTATTAACTATGCAACCAACTATAGATTACCCTCATTTTCATGAAAAACTTTGGGAATATGTAGAAGTTATCAGTGGAGACCATATAGGAATAACTGGTATGGTTCCACATTATTATTTAGGATAATCATTAAAATAACAATTCTTTCTATAGGGCTCCATAAATATTTCGAAAATTATTGATAATAAATTAAATAAAAAGCATCAAGATTTACAATTATCTTGATGCTTTTTATTTATAGAATACGGATTAAAAAAGATATTAAATTTATTAAAGGTTGACAAACTAACTACTAAAATGGTATAATGATAGTTGTATAATTGGTTATCATTTGCCCGGGTGGTGGAATGGCAGACACGGCAGACTCAAAATCTGCTGCTTTCTAAGCGTGGGGGTTCGAGTCCCTTTCCGGGCATTCTCAAAATCATATTTTCTTAAAAGCTTAATATAATACAAATGATAAAAACCTTTTGAAAATAGGCATTTATCATTAATAGGAGGTGTTTATGAACAAAAGGAATGAAGATAAAAAAAGCAAACTAAGCTTTGAAGATGATGAATTCCTATTTAGCGACAGCCCTAGAATTAATAGAAAAAAAAGCAAAAATGAATATATAGTTTTTTATGCAGCAGGGGCAGTTGCAAGCATTGTAGTTTTGATTATACTAAGTATGATTTTCTTAAACCAATTTGGAATAGGAAACAATGGAACACAAACGGCAGAAAACCCGCCCACATATAATAATACTAATGAAAATGAAATTGTTGAAAACCCATTAGAAGATACTGAAAATATATTAGGAATGATAGCCGGAATAGACTACCAAAATAGAATGCTTTTTATTCATAATTTATACACAAGAGTTTCTTCAAATTTAGTAATCCAAAACACTAGCAACTTGCGTGGCAGGCTTGGAAATGCTTTAATTTTTGAAGAATTAAACTTAGGAGATATAGTAGAAATTGACCATTTGCGGGCAAATGTAGTTAACTTAACTATTTCGGGTAATGCATGGGAAAGAAGAGCTGTTTCTGGAATTGAAATTTTAGAAAATAATCAACTTCGATTAGGAAATGAAATTTTTGAGTTTAATACAGATACTTTAGTCTTAAACCAAAATAGTGAGTATAGCATACACAATATTAATGCTCTTAGCCAAGTTACTATGCAAGGCGTGGGTGAAACTGTATGGTTTATAGAAATTACCCGAGGGTTTGGAACTGCACAAGTTATAAACGCTTCAAGTGTAATAAATGGAAGCTTACACATAGATAGTGTAACCATTCCTTTAGGAAGTGAAATAAGCCCTTTAGACCAAGTTATATACCTTTCTGAAGGGACACATAGGGCTGTAATCCATGGTGAAAATATAATACGTACTACGAGAGATATAAATGTAATAACAAATGAATTAACTATAATAGACCTTGCCGATTTACAGCTTACACAAGGGCATTTATTAGTAAATTTAAATGTGCCACAGGCAACTGTATCTATTAATGGAGTTGCTAGAGATATTAGCAATCCTATTTTATTAAATTTTGGGCAGCACACTGTAAATGTTGTTGCTAGTGGTTTTGAAAATTATGAAAGAGTTTTCATGATGGAAAATAACAATCAAACATTACATGTAACATTAGAAGCACAACAAATAACAGAAGTGCCAGAAAACACAAATAACGAACAAAATAACAATATAGCTTCTAATCAAAATAATAACCAAGGCGGCGGCTTTGGAACTAACAACAACGCTAACACACAACAGCCTCAAACAGGAAGAGTAGACATACGCTCTTTGCCTGCCGGGGCTAGTCTCTTTGTAGATGATGTGTTAGTTGGAACGACTCCTTTTACTGGCACTTTAGAAGTAGGCACAAGAAGTATAAGAGTTCAGCTTGAGGGGTTTATAAATACACAAGCAGCTTTAAACGTTACAACTGGTATAAACAACCCTGTGGAATATGAACTTCAACCACTGCCAACTATACCACAGCCTGGCTTCCCAATGCCAGACCCTATAATGCCACCTGAAGAAGAACAAACTGACAACAACCAATTTAACAATATATTAGACCCTATTTCGCCACCACCAGGCTTAAGCACAGACCCACCTTTTAGCGATTTAGATATTACCTCTTTACCACCTATACCTCTTTTTGATGATTGATTGAGTAATTAGAAAAATAAAAAGACTAGGCTTTTAATTAAACCTAGTCTTTTTATTTTGGTGTGGTTAAATTGCATTAATACTGCATCAAACTTCTTTAATCAATTTAGTTATATACTTAAAATATAGTTCCTCATCTTTTGAATAAAGTTTATACAAACTAATTTTTGTTAACTAACGGCTTATATGTGCTATCAAATCTACTACTTTATTTGAATAGCCCCATTCATTATCATACCAAGATACAAGCTTCACAAAGTTATCATTTAATGATATACCTGCTTTTGCATCAAAAACAGAAGTTGCAATTTCACCTATAAAATCTGAACTTACTACCTCTTCTTCTGTGTAGGCTAATATGCCTTTAAGCTCACCCTCTGCTGCTTTTTTAATTACTGCTTTAATTTGGTCGTAAGAAGCTGGCTTTTCTAACCTGCAAGTTAAATCTACAACTGAAACATTAAGAGTTGGCACTCTAAAAGCCATACCAGTTAATTTTCCATTTAATTCAGGTATTACTTTACCAACAGCTTTTGCTGCCCCTGTTGAAGAAGGAATTATATTTCCTGCTGCTGCTCTACCTCCTCGCCAATCTTTTGCTGAAGGCCCGTCTACTGTTTTTTGAGTTGCAGTAGTTGCATGAACTGTAGTCATTAAGCCTTCTAAAATTCCAAACTCATCATTTATTACTTTAGCTAACGGAGCTAGACAGTTTGTAGTACAAGAAGCGTTTGAAACTATGTTCATAGAAGATTCATATTTATCATGGTTAACACCCATAACAAACATTGGTGCATCAGCACTTGGGGCAGTAATAACAACTTTTTTAGCACCGCCTTTTAAATGAGCACTTGCAGCTTCCATAGTTGTGAAAACGCCTGTGCTTTCTGCTATTACCTCAGCACCAGCAGCACCCCATTTAATATCTTCTGGGTTTCTTTCACCGAATACAGTTATTTCTTTACCATTTACTACAAGCTTATCGCCTTTAACTTCTACACTGCCACTAAAACGACCGTGAATAGTATCATATTTAAACATATAAACCATATAGTCTAAATCTATGAAAGGGTCATTTATTGCCACAACCTCTACATCATCTCTTAAAACAGCTGCTCTTAAAACTAAGCGGCCTATACGACCAAAGCCATTTATACCTATTTTAATCATTTGAAGCCTCCCATTAATTTTTAATTTACCGTTAAACAACTGCCAAATATAAAGTGTGCTATTGTTCGTTACTAGTATAACAAATTAAGAGCGACTTTGCAACTATTTTTTTATTTTTTTCCTTTGAACTTAGCCTGCTATAGTATTTTTCTTACCTAAGCTCTACTTTTTTATTCACTAGCCAAATTATTGAACTTATTATGAGAAAAGCAATTATTATTTGATAAGCTAAAAGCGATATATTTAAAAACATTCCAAAATTAAAATATATGCGATAACTCCACAAACCATCTAACCAAACTAAAAACCAAATTAAAAATATAGTGAATATAAAGCCTAATATCCATGCAAATAGAGCATGTATTTTACGCCCCAAAATACTACATCGGCTAAGAGTTATTATGCTAAATAGTATACTTATGCCTAGGAAAATCATTGAATTTGCATTCAAAACTGCAATAGATATAATCTCAAAAACAGAAACTTGAAATAGTTCTAAAAAATACACTATATCTACATCGTCTAACTGACCGACTGTAATTATCCATGCCATTAAGGCTGAAGTTAACATCATTAAATTAAACCAAAACATTGAAATTAACACTTTTGACCACACTATTTTACTTCTTGAAACGGGAAGCGTTAGCGTTAAATAGCCATGGTCTGAAAATAGACCTTTGCTAAAATTTTGTATAATTACTATTATTGAAGCAAAAGAAGTTACTGTGCCTATAAGTTGTATTAAAAGAATTAAAATTATACCTATAACACCTATAAACTCTGCATTGCCACCAACTTCAAGCCATATCCTAAGCAAAACTGTGCTTAATAGGAGTGCTAAAATCATCGTGAAAAATTGAATTTTGCTATAGTTAAAATCATGTTTGAGAAGTTTAAACAACATTTTCAAAAACCTCCCTAAATGTTAATTTATAAGGTGTTTTTGAAGCGTTTCTTAAAAATAAATTAAACGACATTTTTAAAAACCTCCCTAAATAGCTCATCCAAGTTTTTGCCTTTTTCTTCACGAAGTTTATTTGCTTCGCCCTCTAAAAAGACTTCGCCTTGTTTTAAAAATATTGCATAATCTAAATTATTTTCAATATCAGCAATTATATGGCTGCTAATGAGAATAGAGCCGCCATCGCTTTGATTTTTTAAAATAGTTTCCATAATAAAATCTCGGCTGGCAGGGTCAACTGCTCCTATTGGTTCATCTAAAATATACAATTTTGCATTGCGTGCCATAACTAAGCTAAGCCCTACTTTTTCTTGCTGCCCACGGCTTAAACTTTTAATTTTACGATTTAGAGGTATTTCCATATTTGTTAACATCTCTAAAGCTTTTGGCTTATCAAAATCGGTATAAAAATCTGAGAAAAAGTCTACCGATTGAGAGACTTTCATCCAAGTGGGCACGTGGCTTTTATCTGGCAAATAGCTAATATCTGAATTAGCGAGAACGCCTGGACTATTACCATTTATGCTCACTTCACCCTCATAACTGCTTAGAAGACCTGTTATAGTTTTTATTATTGTAGTCTTCCCGCTGCCATTTGGGCCTAATAAGCCAACTATTTGACCAGGTTTCACAAATATATTAACGCCTTTAAGTGCTTCAACTTCGCCATAGTTCTTTTTTAAGTTTTTAATTTCTAATGTCATTTAATATAAAGACCCTCCCCTTTAACAAAGTTAAAATAAATTCATTTGGTGTTTGCAGCTTACTTAGGAAATTGTTCCCTCTAGTCCACCAATACAACTTAATTATACATCATTATTCTAAAAATGTAAACATAATTTTTAACCACTTGCAGTTGGTCTATAATATGAAAATCATAGTTATTCACAATAATGCTGCAAAAACGCTTCTTAAATTAAAATCTAGCGAAGCTAGCCACTTGGCTAGGCGGCTATAAGCACGTACGGTTAAAATCGCTTTTGAATCTCTATAACTACTATAGGCACAAAGCTTAACCCTAGCACTATCAACCATTGGTTTAAATCTAAAGCGGTTACACTAAAAATTTGATTTAAAGGGCTCATTATTACTGAAAATT
>WRFW01000155.1 GCA_009787435.1 Defluviitaleaceae bacterium | reverse complement strand
TGCCGCTTGAATGAGACGAAGAAGAATATTTTCAACATCTTCCCCTACATAGCCTGCTTCTGTTAAGCTTGTTGCATCTGCTATAGCAAATGGCACATTTAACATTTTAGCTAACGTTTGGGCAATATAAGTTTTGCCTACACCAGTTGGCCCTGCTAGCAATATGTTAGTTTTTTGAACTTCTATTTCTGAATTAAAACCGTTTATTCTTTTATAGTGGTTATAAACGGCAACTGCCAAAGCTTTTTTAGCTTCATCTTGCCCGATAACGTATTCATCAAGCTTTGCGGCTAATTCTTTAGGGGTTAGCATTTCAAACTCATCTAAAGGTTTGCCGCTAACACTGCTAAAAAGTGTGTGTTCATCTCCATCAAAAAGAATTTCTCTACATTGCTCTACACATTCATCGCAAATATATGCATCATTTGGGCTTGCTATAATTCTTTCAACTTCGGATTGAGCTTTATTGCAAAATGAACATCTTATGTTTGATGATTTTTTATTTTTTATAGACATATTACTCCTTTTTAGAAACTACAGCATCTATTAAACCATATTCTTTTGCTTGGTCGGCTGTCATAAAATTGTCTCTTTCGGTGTCTTGTGCTATTCTTTCAAGCGGTTGACCAGTATTTTCAGAAAGAATTCTATTTAAATCTTCTTTCATTTTCAAAATTCTTTCAGCTTGAATTTTAATATCAGTTGCTTGCCCACGAGCACCGCCGAGTGGTTGGTGAATCATTATCTCACTATTTGGCAAAGCAAAACGCTTACCCTTTGCACCACCCGAAAGTAAAAATGCACCCATGCTTGCCGCCATACCAACACAAATTGTGCTAACATCTGCTTTAACGTGGTTCATAGTATCATAAATAGCCATGCCAGCAGTTATAGAACCGCCTGGGCTATTAATATAAAAATTTATATCTTTTTCTGGGTCTTCTGCATCTAAAAATAATAATTGGGCCACTATTAAGCTTGCTGTTGTATCGTTTACATCTTGTGAAAGAAATATTATTCTATCTTTAAGAAGCCTTGAATAAATATCATATGAGCGTTCACCACGGCTCGTTTGCTCTATTACATAAGGTACTAACATTTTTAATTCCCCCTTAAGATTTTACTATGTTATTAGCGTCTATTTCTTCTTGCTCTTCTTCGGTAACTTCAACAACATCTTTTGAAGCTCTTGAGTTAGAAACTAATAAGTCCATAGCTTTTTTTGATTTAATATCTAATATTAAACCTCTTTTGTCTGAATCTCTCATAGTTGCCATTAAATTTTCATAAGGCGTGTTATACATTTCTGAAATATTGTGAACTTCAGCTGTAATCTCTGCTTCAGTAACTTCAAAATTTTCTACTTCTGCTATTTTTTCTAAAATAACTCTAGCACGGATTTGAAGCTCTGCAGTCTTCCTATAAGCTTTGCGAAGATTTTCTATAGTTTGCCCAACTTGGGTAAGATAAGCTTCCATACTCATTCCAGACTGTCTAAGCCTATTAGAAAAATCTTGAATCATATTGTTTACTTGGTTTTCAATCATCACTTCTGGCAAATCAAAAGGAATCTTTCTAGCTAAAGCGTCTAACATTCTTCTTTCTTCACTTGAAGCTCTCATTTGTTCACGCTGAACTTCTAATTTAGCTCTAACATCTTTTGTATATTCTTCTAAAGTATCAAACTCGCTAATTTCTTCTGCAAAATCATCATCTAATTCTGGAAGCACAGTTTCATTTATTTCTAACATTTTAACATTAAAAATAGCTGCTTTTCCAGATAAATTTTCTTGCGGGTATTTTTCTGGGAAAGTTACGTGCACTTCAACATTATCACCGATATTTTTACCGATTAGCTGCTCTTCAAAATTGTCTATAAATTGCTTAGAGCCTAATTTTAAGCGATAGCCATCAGATTTGCCGCCCTCGAAAGCTTCCCCATCAATAAAGCCTTCAAAATTAATCGTTACAACGTCATCTTGCTTTGCTGCTCTATCTTCAACTGGCACAAGCCTTGAATTTTGCTTTCTTATTTCTTCTAAAGTTTTTTCTAAATCTTCATCCGTTACGATACTTTCAGGAAGCCTTGGGTATTCTAATTGTGCATAATCTTCTTTTTTAAGGTCAAAATCGGGTCTAACTGTAAATGTTGCCGTTAGAGTTGCCCCGTCTTTCTCGGTTACTTCTACTATTTCAAATTCAGCCTGGGAAACTGGCCAAAGATTTGCTTCGGTTGTTGCTTTTTCATATTCTTTACCTAGCACATGATTTATAGCATCTTCATAAAAATAGCCAGAGCCGAAAGTAGCTTCAATAACTTTTCTAGGCACTTTCCCTTTTCTAAAGCCTTGCATATTTATTCTACCTTTTTGCCTTTGATAAACTTCATCTAAGGCGTTTGAAAAGATATCTGGCTCAATTTTAAATGTTAATTTTATTTGACTATTTTCTAATTTTTTATATGTAGAACTCATTAAGTTCCTCCTGTGTGTTGTTTGTTTATTTTTTATTTTGAATAGTTGCCAATATTATGCGTTCTATATTTATTATCTCCCAAACCAATAACTATTAAACCTTTCAAATTTCATTGAAATTTCATAAAAATCTCTGTAATCTGCATATGTGGAGCCTTGCCTTGCAGAAAGAATAGTTAAAGTGAATGGAGAGGGAGCTTTTATTATAGCCATATCATGCCAAGCTATTGGGGCTGTCCACCCTGTTTTGCTTGCTACTGGGTAATTAGAAACTATAAAAGGAAATCTATTATTTAAAAGATTATTCAAAAATTCTTCTGAATATGGGTTTTCTTCTGCTATAAAATCATATATCGCAAGTGCAAAAATGTTTGCTTCAATAGCACTTAAGCCAGAATTAGTAAGGTTGCTACCGAGCATTCTAGGGTCTGCACCTATACTAATCAAAAACTGGCTATAGCCTGCTCCAAAATAACGCATTAGCATAGCAGTGGCACTATTGTCGCTTTTGTATAAATTAAGTCCAATAAGTCTTCTTATTGGAAAGCTAGTGCCTAGCGGGTATGTATGCCTAATAATGCCGCTGCCGCCCCGCCTATCGGGTGCTGTAAAAGTTATTTCATAGTCTAAATCTACTAACCCATCACGAGCAAGGGAATAAACGAAAAGGGCAAGCGGTGCTTTAGTTACACTTGCAGAAAAATAAACTTCTCTTTCATTGTGAGCTATAGTAAAGCCTGTTTCTATATTTTGATAAAAGACAGACGTGTTAGGAAACCGTTCAAGAAAGTAGAGAATTTCATTTTTATGCTCATATATCGTACGGTGCTCTTTTTCGGCTTCTTCAATATATTCATAATTTATTAAGTGTGAATTCGGCAGCTCATAATTTTCATAAATATAGTTTTGATAGTAATAATAAGCATCTTGGTGGGGGTCTGCTTTATAATAAGGAGCGTAAAAATAATAGTCTGTTTCATAAATATTTTCATAATACGCCAAATCTTCTGAAAGCTGTTCATGAAAGTAATAATTAGCTGCTGCTGTCGCTTCGCTTTGAAAGAAGAAAACATTTGCCAAAAATATACCTAACACTATATAGCCTAGAAGCAAAACAGAGAAAAAAAATCTTTTCATAAGTTCAACCTTTTATGCTTTAGCAAGCACACCGCCTAAATATTTTGCTAATTCAAGCATTGCATATTGGTCTGCTTTTTTTTCAGCATCTGAATTGTAGTTTGTATTTGTGTTTATATCGTATGTGTATGCTATACCTTTTCTAACTATCATCTCTATTCCTGCAACGTCTATTTTTGAATTTTTTAAAAAGCTTTCATAGCGTTCTATTAAAAATTCCATATTTGCAGACAAAGGCACTATTTTAAATGGTGCTTGGTCTTCTAATCTTTCGCCTGCAGGGCAATAAAGATTGCCGACCTGGCAAGCATCTGCTGGGCAAAGCTCAAAACCGCTAGAAGTGTCTACACGAACAGTATATACATATTTACCGCCTATAAATTCATTTCTATATATATAAGGCTCATCTGCTTCAATATATTCTTGTAAAATAGTTATACCGTCTATAGAGTCTTCAAAAGCTGAACTATTTACGTATTTTTCAAGCGCTTCATTAGTTCTAAAAAGCTGAACGCCAAGCCCTTTACCTGCCCTATTGTGCTTAGTTATAAAAGGGAGCGGCTCGCCAGAATTACCTATAGTTGTGGATTGCATCCATTTTTGAAGTTTAATGCCTGCTTCAACAATTTCAGCTTTTCCAGAAGCCGCAATAGTTTTAGGAGTTCTAATGCCGGCTGCTTCAAGTGCTAAGCTTTGTTTGATTTTGCTAACTTCAAAACGGAGAGCATTAGAGC
Source organism: Defluviitaleaceae bacterium (assembly GCA_009787435.1). Lineage (GTDB taxonomy): Bacteria > Bacillota > Clostridia > Lachnospirales > UBA5962 > WRFW01. Next base: position 3,276 of record WRFW01000155.1, on the reverse strand, counting down.
CATTTAAAACTATAGCGTTATGAAATTCAAGCCAATCAATTACTGCCGAAGCTATTTCTGGCGCATATCTATGACCCCTAGTGTGGCTTGAAGCACTCATTCTATTATAAAAAATGCCTAGCGGTGGTTTTTCAGAAAAATCTATTATACCACTATTTAAATGCCATTTTTCATACTCTAAGTCTAATTCATCTAATCTTTTCGTTAGATGGGCTGTCCAGTCGTCGTTTTCATGAATTATATATATTTTTTTTGTGAAATCTTCCATCAAAATCTCCTTTTATTTTTTATAAGACTAGCTTAGTAAGCTCTAAAGGCGATATAATAGCTCCATCTTTATATGCACGCATACAGCCACCAGAAATTTCATCTATCAACATTATAGTTCCATCTTTATCTTTGCCAAATTCAAATTTAATATCGGCTAAGGAAATAGATTTTTCTTTTAAAGCTTCATTTATTATTTTCGCAATTTTCCTAGTTAAATATTTGCAATGTATAAATTCATCGGCAGTTAAAATTTTCAGAGCTTCCAATGTGTCTCTCGTTGCTGGCGGGTCGCCTTTTTCATCGCTTTTAAGTGTAACTTCCACTAGCCCTGAAAGGTCTTCACCGAAAGAAATATAATCACCGTATCTACGGATGAAGCTGCCATCTGCCTTAAATCTACAAACAAATTCTAAACCTTTACCAAAAATTGTAGCCGGCTTCACTATCATTTCTGCTTCATCTATATTAGAAGAAACATAGTGAGTTGCTATGCCCTCTTTTTTTAAAAGCTCAAAAAAATATGAAGAAAGTTTTAATGATTCTATTCCTAAACCATCTATAGTGAGACCAACTGTATTTTCGCCAGGGTCAAAAACGCCATCTTTCCCTGTTGCGGTATCTTTTAATTTAAGTGTGTAGTTCCCGCTGCTATCTTCATTATCAAAAACGTTTTTAGTTTTTCCTGTGTATAATAACTTCATACTATCTCCCTTAAATTTAGGCATCATTACACACATATTCTATTTGAAAACTATAAAAAGCAGTGGCTAAATAATTTGCCGTAATAGAATATGTGTGTTAAAAGATAATGTTAAGCAAAATTTAGATTAAAAATTTTAAATATCAAATTTATTAGAAAACCAATTTTTAAGTTCGCTTAAATTTACACGCTCTTGCTGCATACTATCTCTATGCCTTATAGTTACTGCATTATCCGCTTCAGTTTCAAAATCATAAGTTATACAAAAAGGCGTGCCTATCTCATCTTGTCTTCTATATCGCTTACCTATAGAACCAGTTTCATCAAATTCAACATTATATTTTTTTGATAATTCACTATACAACGAAAGTGAATTTTCTGAAAGTTTTTTAGAAAGCGGCAATATTGCTATTTTCACAGGTGCAAGATAAGGGTGCAGGCGTAAAACTGTGCGTATATCTCCCTCGCCTACTTCTTCTTCAGAATAAGCATCGCAAAGGAATGCGAGGGCTAGCCTATCTGCCCCTATAGAGGGTTCTATACAATAAGGTGTATATTTTTCATTTGTATTAGCATCAAAATATAAAAGGTCTGCTTCGGAATGGGCTGTGTGGGCTTTAAGGTCAAAATCTGTTCTATTTGCGACCCCTAAAAGCTCGCCGAAGCCAAAAGGAAAGCGATATTCAACATCTGAAGTTGCTTTGCTATAATGGCTTAGCTCATCTGCAGAATGGTTACGAACACGCATATTTTCTTCTTTCATACCCAAATTTTTAAGAAAATTGTAGCAAAAATCTTTCCAATATTCATACCACTTTTCATCTTCTGAGGGGTGGCAGAAAAATTCCAATTCCATTTGTTCAAATTCACGTGTTCTAAATGTAAAATTTCCAGGTGTAATCTCGTTTCTAAAACTTTTTCCTATTTGGCAAATGCCAAAAGGAATTTTCTTTCTCGAAGTTCTTTGAACGTTTAAAAAATTAACAAAAATGCCTTGTGCAGTTTCTGGCCTTAAATATGCTACATTACTACTTTCTTCTGTAACACCTATAAAAGTTTTAAACATTAAATTAAACTCACGAATTTCAGTAAAATTTTTAGAACCGCAAGCGGGGCAAGGAATGTTTTCTTTGATTATGTAATCTTTAATTTTATCTTTTGCCCAACCATCTACAACTAAAGGGGTGTTCTTTTCTTCATTATATTCTTCAATTAATTTATCTGCTCTATGGCGTTGCTTGCAATCTTTACAGTCCATTAAAGGGTCGCTAAAGCCGCCTATGTGGCCGCTCGCTTCCCAAACTTTTGGGTTCATTAAAATGCTAGCATCCAAACCCACGTTATAAGGGCTTTCTTTAACAAACTTTTGCCAAAAAGCACTTTTCACATTATTTTTAAATTCAACACCTAAAGGGCCATAATCCCAAGTGTTTGCAAGACCGCCATACACTTCAGAGCCCGGGAATATAAAACCACGGCTTTTACAAAGTGCCATTATTTTTTCCATCGTTAGGTTTTCCATATTTAATATATTCCTCTTCTTCTTAAATTCTCATGCTACTATATATTTTATAATTTATTGGGTGAAAAGTCAAGGAAAAAAAATAGAATTTTTTTTAACCACTTGCAGTGGGGCTAAAATATCCAACCTAATCTATAGACAAACCATATTTTAAATATCATCATTACAATTATAAAAAATTTTCTAACCACTTGCAGTGGGGCTAAAATATCCAACCTAATCTATAAACAAACCATATTTTAAATACCATCTCAATTATAAAAACTTTAAAAACACTAGGCTGAAAAATTAAATGAGGCTAAAATAAAAAAAATATTAAAAACCTATTGACAAAACTTCTAAGAGGTGGTATAATGTTTTATAAGGTTTTCTTGGGGGGTATATTTTCAGTGATTTATGGTACCATAGCCAAGTGGTAAGGCATGGGACTGCAACTCCCTGAGCACCGGTTCAAATCCGGTTGGTACCTTCTTTAAAATTTAAGCCATTTAATTTTTATAAAGGCTTTTCAGAATTTGCTTATAATTAATTATCGCAGGGTGGAGCAGCTAGGTAGCTCGTTGGGCTCATAACCCAAAGGTCGTAGGTTCGAATCCTGCCCCTGCAATTGAGAAAGATTTTCTAATAAATAAGAAATCGTTTAGTTTGGAAGATGTTAAATGCTAGTCAATTGGCTTGTTACTTTTAACAATCACCAAAACTAAACGGTTTTTTATTTTGAAACCATTGTTAAAAATATAACATTGTTCTAAAATTTAAACTAGTAAGCTAATATTGCTAGGGG
>WRFW01000154.1 GCA_009787435.1 Defluviitaleaceae bacterium | reverse complement strand
AAGTATAGACACCTGTATCTAATATTGCCATTAAAATGCCTTGCCCACGATAGCCCATTTCATGGAGTATGTGTGCATTCATTCTTTCACGACCTAGACGAACGCCAATTGGGTTGCTTTGAGAAAAAGCGATTAAATCTTCCTCAATTTCATCGCCAATAAGAATTGGGTCTAATTGATATATTTGGTCTGGAAAAACTATTGAAACGCTTTCAAAACTTGCAAGATATTCAACTGTGTTTGAAGGCAAAGTTAAAGATACACCGTTAAAAGCGTGTGAAAATTCTCTATTTACAGAAACAGGGTTTGGTGAATTAGAATTAGTTTGAGCACTTGCATATGATATAAGCGAGCCTAGCTCTTCATGAAAAAGCTGACGCTCAGCTTCAATAGCGGCTGCCGCATCAAGGCTAAGTGTGATTCTTTGGTTTGCTCTTTGTGGCTGTGCTTCAAGTGCTCTTTGCACAGCTAGCGGAGCTTCATTAAACACAACGATAACAGAAACCGGTGAAGAATCGTCTCTCAAAGAGTTTGCACCGTAAAAGCCTATAAGCTCTCCCCTTGTGTTTCGGTTAGTTGGGCGGTGTGTGTTTAAATCTAACGGGCTTTCAACTACACCTCTGTTTCTTCGGGTAGTCGGTAATATATTAGTTTGTGAAAGTTCATCTAAAGTTAGACTTTCTTCCTCTGCTTTTTGTGATATTTGTTGATAGTTTTCTTCGGCACTATCGTAAAGATTTTGTGCTAGTAATTCTAGCGGCATTTGTAACAAAAATGTTAGCGTGGCGAGTGTGCCTGCTACAATTTTTCTATACTTCTGTTTCCACATAGGAAAAATCCCTCCTCATTAAAATTTTTAGCTACTATAAATACAATCCTCCTTTATTTAATTTTACTTATTATACTACATTTTCACAAAAAAGTAAAATAAAAAATTATTGATGAATATTGGATTGTATTGAGCAATTTGCACAAAATAAAAAAACGCACATAAATTTGTGCGTTTTTTTCCATCTAAGAAGACATACATTGATTAAACTGTTGATTTGATTATACTAGCTAACGAACGGCTTTAGCCAATGCTTAAAAATTTAATTTTTAATACTAACTGAAAGCCCATCTCCTATTTCGGCTATTGTGCTATGCAAGCTAGGCTCTATATTTATAGCGGTTATAAATTTTTTCATATTGTTATATATAGTTCTTTGGCGTTTTTCAATTTTATCATATGAAAGCTCTAAAAGCCCTTTTTGGCTTATATTATCGGCAAGCAATATGCCGCCTTTTTTTAAAAGCTTTAAAATAAAGGGCAGAAAATTTATATATTGTGCTTTTGCGGCATCTAAAAAAATTAAATCATATTTTTTATTTTCAGAAACTTGATTTTGAAGCTCATAGGCGGCATCTGCATAAATTATTTCTATTTTTTTAGTTAAATTTAAGCTTTCTATATTTTCACGGGCAATTTTTATAAATTTTTCTGCCCTATCAATGCTAGTTACTTTAGAAACATACGGTTTGGAAGCCATAAAGCTTGCTGAATAGCCTATGCACAAACCAATTTCAAGTATATTTTCTGGCTTATGTATATCTAATATTTTTGATAATACATTTGCTATAGGCTCTGTAATTATTGGGTAATTTTCTTTATAGCCCCATTGTGCAAAGTTTTTCAATGAAGTTACTGCACCATTTTGCTTATGAAAGTTTGAAAACTCTATAATTGTTTCTTCCTCACTTTTCAATGAATTTATCATACGTCTTGCGGGGTTTGCGGCTCTAATTCTTCGATATATTCTTCTTCACTCTCGCTTAAGTCTTCTTCGATAATTTCAGCTAAAGTGTCTCGCCCAAATTCAAAGGATTCATTGAAAATAAAAATAGAGAGCTGAATTAGCAAAAGTATTATTATAACGTTTATAACTAAGTATACTGACGTTTTGAAAAGTCTTTTTAACATAACGAACCCTCCTTTTTAATATTTAGCACCGCTGCTTAAGTTTAGTGCGTTTAATATATATCAAATGATTATAAAAAACTAGCCGCTATTATTCACCCATATATTTATATAACTTTAGATATAGCCATGCCATTTTTTAAGCAATAAGAGCTGCAAGGCACAGCTTATAATAAAGCCGCCTATTACTAAGCTTAAAAATGCGAACCCCTCAAAATCAAACCAAGGGGAAGTGAGAATTAAAACAGAGCCTAAGAGAGAAGTAAACAAAATGGTAACGATACGCTCAAATATATAGTTTAGAGAAACAATCACTATAGTTAAAACGGAGGAAAAAATTATTAGTGTGAAAGTTCCGGTTAAAAATAACGAAGATAAAAACAAAAATAGTAAAAATGCTAAAACGCCTAAAGTGAGACCTTTTAAATATTTGTGATGAACAAAACAGAAATAAGCGAAAACCATACATAGCCCTATGCCGAAAATATAGGCAAGCAATTCTATTTGCAAAACTTCACCGATTAAAAAACCTAGCATAAATCCTAAAAATCCAAAAGTGAATAAATGAATTATACGGATTAGCTTAAAACCCGCTAGGAAAGATACTATACCCAATAAAACGAGTGAAATATCTACTATCACAAATAATATAAATACGTCTTGAAGACCCATAAAATTAAAACCTCACTAGTTAAACAGCCTTAAAATATCATTAAAAAAGACCGCTATAAATAAAAGAACTAGCAAAACGACGCCTATAAGAGTAACGAACCCCTCTTTTTCAGGGCTTACTGGTTTCCCTCTAATTGCTTCTATAAACAAAAAAACTAAACGCCCACCATCTAAAGGAGGAACAGGCAATAAATTAAAAACTGCTAAATTAGCACTTAAAAGGGCTGTGAGCATAAGCACACCGCTTATAGCTTGCCAAGGGCCTTGATAAATTCCCGCTTCATATACATTCCCGACTACATCTACAATATGTACGATGCCGCCAAAATTGTTAAGAGAAAAGCTAGTAGTAAGCAAGTTCATTAAACCATCGCCAATTATTCTAACGAACCCAACAGATTCCCAAAATGAACTGAATAAAACTTGAAATAAATTAGCATTAGGAATGCTTTCATCGCCGCCGAAAAGCCCATTGTAGTTTAAAGGGCTAAAACCTATAAAATAAGAGTTATTTACTAGCATAGGCGTTATAGTTTTTGATATACGTTCATTACCACGGTTAATAATTACTTCTATAGGAGTTTCACCGTTATTTCTTAGTGCACGGGGTGCATCTGCAAAAATTCTCATCGCTCTACCGTCTATAGATACTATTGTATCACCCTCTAAAATGCCTGCTTCTGCGGCGGGCATATTTTCAGTAAGCGAAGCGACTGTTAAGCTTGTGAACCCATTTACGGAAGTTAATATTAGCATTATTAAGGCTAACAATAATAAATTAAAAAATGAGCCTGCAAAAATTACAGAAATACGCTGCCATACTGTTTTGCTTCTGTAAGAACTTGTATCATCTTTGGGCTGTATGGCTTCTTCGCTGTTTTCATCTTCTTCTGGCTCCATGCCTTTCATTTTACAATAACCGCCCAATGGAAGCAGGCGTATAGTAAATAAAGTTTCATTTTTTTGTTTGCTCCAAATTAAAGGACCCATTCCAATAGCAAATTCTTCAACTGCAATACCATTTTTAACGGCAACTATATAATGCCCATATTCATGAACTATAACTAGCACACCAAAAACTAAAAGTGCTACTATTAAACCCATATTGCTAACCTCCAATTAAGTTGTTAAATCATATACAAACTTTTTAGCCCATTTATCAACTTCTAAAACTTGTTCTAATGTGTAGTTATTTATTTTTTCATGTGCATTCATAGCCATTTCAACTATTTTTTGAATGTCTAAAAAAGAGATTTCGCCATTTAAAAATTTTTCAACGCACGCTTCATTTGCAGCATTTAAAACAGCCGGCATAGTGCCGCCATCTTCTAAGGCACGAAAGCTAAGGTCTATACTTTTAAATTCTTCCCTCACTTTTTCAAATGTAAGCGTTTTTCCTACAAAATTTAAACGATTAAAATTATTTTCTAATCTATTTGGGTAAGTTAAAGCGTGCCCAATTGCAAGCCGCATATCTGGCGAGCCCAATTGTGCTAATACTTGCCCGTCTCTATATTCCACCATAGAATGAACGATGCTTTGCGGGTGAACTATCACTTCTATTTGTTCTTTACTAAGCGAAAATAAAAAGTATGCTTCTATAACTTCTAATGCTTTATTCATAAGCGTTGCAGAGTCTATAGTAATTTTATTGCCCATAACCCAATTTGGGTGTTTTAAAGCTTCGTGGAAAGTTGCATTTTTAATTTTTTCATATTCCCATTCACGAAAAGGGCCACCAGAAGCAGTTAAAATTATTTTTTTCACTTCTTTTTTATTAAAAAAGCATTGCCAAATTGCACTATGTTCGCTATCTATAGGGTATATGCGTGCTTCTTTATTTTTTTCTAACAGTTCATTAATAAGCTTTCCGGCACAAACTAAACTTTCTTTATTTGCAAGTGCTATTTTTTTACCCATTTCTATAGCACACACGGTAGACATTAAACCAGCACTGCCAACGACAGCATTAACGACCATTTCAGTTTCTTCTAAAATGGCTTTTCTAGGTTCATTTGAATGTTTAATTTTAAGGCTATCTAAAAAAGGGATAAGCTTTTCATAAGTGTGCTCATTTGAGATAGAAACAAATTTAGGCTTATATTTTAAAATTTGTTCCTTTCCTAACGCTTCATTTGAGTGAAAAGAAAGACTTACAAGTTCAAAGCCTAAATTTTCTATCACTTCTAGAGTTTGAGTTCCTATTGAGCCTGTTGAGCCTAATAATGAGATTTTTTTCATATATTGGTGCTGCTCCTTATAAAATTTTTAAACTGTTATAGCTGACGAGCGATTTTTAGCCACCGCTTTTTTAATCGTGAGCAGCTATAACAGTTTAAAAATTTTATTTTCCTAAACCTATTATAGCTTACGAACGATTTTTAGCCGCTACTTTTTTAATCGTGAGCAGCTATATAGGTTTGAAAAATTATATTCTTCAAAGCAAAAATTCCAAAGAAAAATAAACTAAAGGGGCAGTAAATAATACAGAATCAAACCTATCTAAAATGCCGCCATGCCCAGGCATAAGATTACTATAATCTTTAATACCCATATGCCTTTTTATAACAGAAGCCGACAAATCACCAATCTCACTTAGTATGCTTATTAAAAAGAAAATTAAAACAGGCAAAATAGTAATAGGGTGTATAAAATTCCAAACTATTAAAGAAAGCACAGTGCCCCCTGCTACACCGCCAATAGCCCCCTCAACAGTTTTTGAGGGGCTCATTTTCGTTAGTTTTCTTTTTCCAAAAAATTTACCAACAAAATATGCAAAGGTGTCTGAACCCCAAGAAGTTGTGAAAATTAATAAAACTACTAAGCCATAGTGTGATAACAAATATATGAAAGAAAATGGAATCACAATATAAATAGGCAAAAAGAAATTTGCAAACACATTATTAGGGTGTTCATTTTTAAAAACCATATATATCATATTTATTAACAGCCAAACCATGAGCATAGCTAAAAGATAGCTTGTATTTACTATGAAAAAGGCAAAATAAACTACAGCAAAAAGCAAAGCAAAATAAGGTGTTTTGAGCTTAAAAGCACTTGCCAACTCTTTTATAGCCATTATAGAAGCCCCTACTAAAAATAGACGTAAATAAATACCCCCAAAATAGAGAACCGTTACTAACATAACTAGAAGAGCTATGCCAACTAATATTCTTTGCTTCATTTACCGAAACGCCTTTCCCTGCTGCTATATTCTTCTATAGCCTTTTTAATATCTTCTATTGTAAAATCTGGCCATAGTGTGTTTGTGAAATAAAATTCTGAATAAGCCGCCTGCCACAATAAAAAATTGCTAATGCGGAGCTCGCCACTAGTTCTTATTACTATTTCTGGGTGTGGAATGGTGTAAGTATCTAAATATTTTTCAAATGCGGCTTCTGTTATATTTTCTATAAGCGTATTTGTTTTTTGCAAATTTATGAGCATTTTTTTAGCCGCTCTAACTATTTCATCTCTGCCGCCATAGTTTATAGCTATTATTAATGTTAAACCGGTGTAATTTGCAGTTTCTTTTTCAACTTCTTTTCCTTTTTGAAAAATATCTTTTGGGAGGGCTTCTAAATTTCCTATTAGTTTCACTCTAATATTTTTATTTTCATTGCCTGTGAAATATTCAGTGAGATATTTTCTAAAAAGCCCCATTATAGATTCTACTTCTTCTTTATCTCTTTTCCAATTTTCAGTTGAAAACGCATAAACGCTAAGGTATTTAAGCCCTAGCGAGTCTGCGTCTTTTATGAGTTTTCTTAAATTTTCAGCACCTTTTTTATGGCCAACATTTCTAGGCATAAGTCTTTTTTTTGCCCATCTTCCGTTTCCGTCCATAATTATGGCTATATGCTCAACACCTGCAAGGGGCTCATTAAGCTCTGCAGGCGAAGAAGTTAATTCTTTCATACTGAAAGGATATCCTTATTTTTAGCTTCAACGACTTTATCAATTTCGGCTACAAATTTATCGGTAGATTTTTGAATTTTATCTTCAAGGCTTTTTAGCTCATCTTCTGTAATTTCTTTATTTTTTTCGCTTTTTTTGAAGCTGTCCATTGCTTCTCTTCTAATGTTTCTTATACCAACTTTAGAATCTTCGCCTTTTTTCTTCGTTTCTTTCGTTAAATCTTTTCTTCTGTCTTCTGTTAGCTCTGGAAAAACTAAACGGATTACTGTGCCATCGCTATTTGGTGTAAGCCCTAGGTTTGAAGCCGATATAGCTTTTTCAATTTCTTTTAACATAGCTTTTTCCCAAGGCGATATTTGTATAATTCTCGCTTCTGGAATTGTAATATTACCTACTTGGTTTAAAGGGGTTGGCGTTCCATAATAATCCACCATTATTTTATCTAGAACAGCAGGGTTAGCACGCCCTGCTCTAATAGTTTTAAAATCATTTTCTAAAGCTGTTACTGTTTTTTGCATTTTTTCTTCAAATTGCTTAAGTTCACTCATCATCCAATCTCCTAGCCCTTTCAGGGGCTTTTAATTTTTTGTAATTGAAAGCATTTAATCTAAAAAATTTTTATAACTAATCAAAATTTATAAAGCAGTGGCTGCAATTTTTCGTTAGCTATAAAAAACTTTAATTTATACAATTTTCGTTCCAAAGCCTTTTTCTTCATTTGCGGCTCTATATATGCTATTTTTTTCATTTAAGGGAAAAGCAGCAGAATTTATGCCGCCTTTTTCAAGTAAAACAATAGCAGTTAAATCCATTGCTTCTAAGCCGTTTTCTAAAATTTCTCTGTATGTAAGCTTTTCATACTTAACGGCATCTTCATATTTATTTGGGTCTTTATTGTACACACCGTCTATATTTTTGGCAAATAAGACACGGTCTGCGGCAAGCTCTAATGCACGAAGAGCGGGAATAGTATCTGTAGAAAAAAATGGGTGCCCAGTGCCACCTGCAAAAATTGCAAGCTTGCCTTTTTTCATATTTTTAAGAACATCTTCTCTATCA
>WRFW01000153.1 GCA_009787435.1 Defluviitaleaceae bacterium | reverse complement strand
TGCTAATGGGCACAGCAACGGCAGGTATACCACATGCCGCAATAATGGCTCATATGTTAAACTTGCCAATGGGGTATGTGCGAAGCAGTGCTAAAAAGCATGGGCGTGCAAACCAAGTTGAGGGATTAATAAAAGAGGGAATAAAAGTTGTTGTAATTGAAGATTTAATTTCAACAGGAAAATCAGCTATAGAAGCTGTGGAAGTTTTGCGTAAACTCGGTTGTAATGTGTTAGGAATAGCTTCAATTTTTTCTTATGAGCTGCAAAGTGGTATAGAAAATTTAAAAGAAAAAGAAATTAAAAATATATCGCTCTGCAATTATGATAGTTTAATAAAAACAGCTGCCGAAATGGGATATATAGAAAAAGATACAATGCCAAAGCTTAAAGCTTGGCGTGAAAATCCACATCTATGGCTAGAAAATTAATATAAATTTTCAAAACCACCTGTGGTGAATCATAATCAGCAGAGGACTATTTTAGTTTGTGAAATAAAACTCCAAAAATTAGATAACTTATATTTAAATCTCAGGTGAAACAAAAGCAGTTTTAAAATCGGTATAAATAACCATACCAGGCTTTGCACCATTTGGCTTTTTAACATACTTCTTTAAACAGTAATCAACAGCAACTAAAGAAGAGTTTCTAGCCTTTGAATAAAAAGCAGCTAAGCCTGCTGCTTTTTCTATAGCATTTTGCGAAACTTCCCTCCCCCCCTCTGCTCTTATTATAACGTGTGAGCCAGGTATATCTTTAGTGTGTAACCAAATATCATTTGGGGTTGCATTTTTTGTTAGCTCATCATTTTGCTTATTATTTTTGCCTATTAAAATTGTGTATCCATCTTCTGTTTCAAACTTAAGAAAAGATGATCTAGAATTTACACGCATACGCTTTCTTTTCTTTATTATTTTTTCTTCTTCAAGCTCTTCTCGCACTTCTTCAATTTCTGCTTCATTTAATTCAGTTTGCAAAGCGGAAAGCACACTTTCTAAATAAGCTAATGTTTGCTCGTTTTCTTTTTGCTGTTCTAATATAGAAGCATATTGCCTTTTTTGTTTCGTATACTGTTTAAAATAGCTTTGTGCATTTTCAGTTGGTGTTTTTTTAGAATCCAAAGGAATGGTTATTTCAGTGTTATCATAATAGTTTGTAACTTTAGTGGATTCCTCACCTTGCTCAATTTGGTATATATTTGCTGTTATTAACTCTCCATAAAGTTTCAGCTTTTCTCTTTCTTTTATCTCTTCAAGCGTATATTTAAATTTTTCAGCTTTTTTAATACACCTAGTAATGCTCTGTTTTACTATTTTTTGCAAGTCGCCTGTTTTTTGGTTTAATCTGTTCCCTTGCTCTTTTATTTTATAAAATTCTTCAACTGCTTCTGATATAGTATTAAAATATGTTCGCTCATCTTCTGGAAAATAAGTAGGCACATTAAAAATACCTTTGAAAGCCTTTCTATTATCGGTCTTAATTATATAAGGTTTATAGCTGCTCGTTTTAACTATATTTAAAAGCTGTTCCATTTTTTCAGCAGTATTATAATTTTTTGCTATTGCTGGGCTTATTCCTGTATACGCCATAGGCTCTGAAAAAGTATCTTTATCAAAATGTAAAAAGTTTATTTTCCCTTGGCTTGGCGGTGCTTCATAAGCAAAGCCTGGCAAAATAGGTCTTATGGAAGTTGCAGGGTTTATATGTTTTATAGAATCCACAACCGTCCCTTTATCGTTAACTAAAATTATATTTGAGTGCTTTCCCATTATTTCTATTATTAATCTTTTAATAGAAAGCTCTCGAAGTTCGTCCATTGCTTCTATTTCAAGCTCTATTATTCTTTCAAAATGAGGCTGCTTTATAGCAACTATCTTCCCTAATGCGTGTTTTCTAAGAAGCATACAAAACATAGGTGCTTTTTCTGGATTTTCATATTTTTCTTTCGTTAAATATAAGCCTGGGGCAGTAGCACCCGCCGCCATTAAAAGTCTATAGCTATGAATATGCAATATAATCTCATCTTTTTTAGGCTGAAAAATTTTATTTATACGCTTGCCAACCAAAGCTTCTTCAAGCTCTTTTCTTATATTTGCTATTATTAAACCGTCCATTCACTTATTTTTTGCCTTTTCATTAATTCTATTGCAGATTCCCTAGGCTTTTTTCCTTCAAAAAGTATTTTTTTAAGCTCTTTAGTTATAGGCATTTCTACACCATATTTAGAAGCGAGAGAGCTTATAGCCTGCACTTGGTGTATGCCCTCAACTACCATACCTATTTTATTAAGCGTTTCTTCTAAATTTTTTCCTTGCCCTATTAAAATACCTGCTCTGCAATTTCGGCTATGCATACTCGTGCAAGTTACTATCATATCACCCATACCTGCTAAGCCGTAAAAAGTAGTTAATTTGCCGCCCATTTTCATGCCAAGTGCTACTATTTCATTCATACCACGGGTAATTAATGCGGCTTTTGCATTATCGCCATCGCCTAACCCCTCTATCATTCCTGCTGCTATGGCAATTATATTTTTTGTAGCCCCTGCTAATTCAACCCCTAAAATATCATCGTTAGTATAAATTCTAAAGTAATCATTCATAAAAACTTCTTGAAGCTCTTTTGATATATTTTCATTTTCGCAAGCCAAAACACAAGCAGCAGGCAGCTTCCTAGAAAGTTCTTCTGCATGAACTGGGCCAGAAAGCACAGCAGTTTCACAAGTTGGCAAAATCTCTTTTATAACTTCTGAAAATATATTTAAAGATTCACTTTCAATGCCCTTGCTTGCGTTAATTATTATGCTATTATCTTTAATATGCTGCTTCATTTTTGTTAAAAGCTCTTTTATATGTATAGACGGTATAGCTATTACTATTATAGAGTTTTCTAAAGCTTCTGCCAAATTGCTAGTTAAACTAATATTGCTAGGCAGTTTAACACCAAGCTTATTTATACCATTTGAAACATTATTTTTTGTTTCTTCTCTATGGGCATAAAGCAAAACATTATGCCCATTATCATTTAAAAGAAGAGAAAGCGCGATTCCCCAAGTTCCAGCACCTAATATAGTTATATTTTTACTATTTTCCAAAACACACCTCTTTGCTAGCATTTTTATTTAAATAAATTATAATATATTTTCCACAAAAAATCAAGCCCCTAATGTTTTTCTAAAATGCCGTCTGAAACAATATCTGCCATTTGCATTACTAAACCTAATCTTGTATTTTGCAATGCGTTTACACCGCCATTTTTATTAACAATTCCTGTTATGTGCATATGACCTATTTCGCCTAAATTTTTCCCCAATGCACCCCCGGGCTTTATACTACCCTCGCCAATTGTTAAATAACCTACGCTAGTACCCAAACCTGCATCTATAGCTATTATAAATGGATTTTTATGCTCTTTATAAATTTGCTCTATAGTTTCTTTTAAATTTTTTGCGTGCACTGGCGATTGTAAATTACCATAAATAGAAGCATTAAAACCTTTTAATTTATACCCTATTAATGGTCCCAAGCTATCGCCTGTTGCTAAATCGGTGCCTATGCATAAAAAAATAGGGCTTTTTTCAGGGCTTAAATGCTTTTTTAAAAGACTATAAAAAGCCCTATTAAACTGGTAAACAGCATCTTTATTTTTCACGTTTATATAAATCATAAAAAAATTTTTCCCAAAAGCTTGCAATCCTATTCCATATAGTGTATAATAGATAAAAACAAAGAATTACAATATCTTGCAAGGAGTATGTGGTATTATTAATCCAAAGTACAACCTATAAAAAATATACAGAGTTTTTTTAAAAGGCTTGACAGCCAAGCTAATTCTCAGCGTTTTATTTCGTAAACTAAAAAAACTCCGCGATTATGCTCCACTGCAAGTGGTTTTAAAAAACAGAAAACTATTTAGGAGGCAAAAGAAAAATGAGTGATTTTTTTCCACAAAATATTAAACAAATAGGCGATATAGATGAAGACTTGAAAATATACCTTGAAGATAACGTCTTCAATTACTTATTTGAATATTCCCAAAAAGCAGGCTATGAAGAAAGAATAGCATTGCTATTAGGAAAGAAAATGAAGATTGAGGGTAGAAACGTAGTTTTTATTGAAGGGGCAATTTTAGGAAAGTATGCAGAAGAATTAAATAATATTTTAATTCCTAGCGAAGAAACCGAAAGCTATGCAAAAGAGCAGCTAGGCATAAACTTTAGAGGTATGGAAATAGTAGGCTTAATGCAAAGCCAACCTGGCTATGGCGTATATTTAAATCCAAGCTACCGAAGCTATATGAACCAAAATTTTAAAAAGAAACACCAAGTGCTTTTCACTATAGACCCAATGGAAAAATCAAAAGCATTCTACATAAGAGATGATGAGGGCGAGCTGAAAGAAGCCAAAGGCTTCATAATTTACTATGAAAAAAATAACCAAATGGTAGAATATATCCAAGAAAACCCTGTAGACGAAGAATTGAAACAAATTAAACAGCTGAAACCAGTTAAACTTAAAACTAGCAAAGAAAAAAGCAAATATACCGAAGAAAACTATGAAGATAAAAAAGGAACAAAAAAACTGAACCCTAAAATTGATATTAAAAGCCAATCTAAAACGATTAATTTATTAGTTACTATGTGTGCAGTTGTAGTAGTTATTAGCTTTGTGTTAGCAGGGGCTTTAATAAGAAGCGAAGAAAGGCTGCAAGCATTAGAAAGAGACATGCAAACTATAACTACCGCCCACATATCACTAGTTCAAAGCTTACAAGCAACCCAAGAAGCTTTCGCTTTTATGCACGGTGAAATAATTAGAGATGCAACATTAATAGAAACAGACGGACAAGCCCTGGCAATAAACCCACAAATTATACATGAATCCCAAGCACCACCCGCACAAATGCCTATAGCTAGTTCACAAACATATATAGTACAGCCAGGCGATAGCTTAATAAGTATAAGCAATATGTTTTTTGGAGAAAACCGCATATACGATATAATGGCAATAAACGAACTGCAAGACCCACACACAATTTTTGCAGGAATGTTATTAGTTTTACCAGAGTAAAAAGTGTCTATCAAAAATCAAGAGTAATTTAAAAATAACTAAAGATTAAAATTAAGAGGAGAATATAATGAATACACATGAAGAAATGGCAGCAACACTTGCCCATGAATTTAAAAACCCGCTAAGTTTATTAACTTTAAACTTAGATATTTTACAGCAAATAGATGAAACAAACAAAAAATATTACGATAAAATGCGTAACGAATTAAAAAGATTAGAAGCAATGACTGTTGATTTTCTAAAAATGACAATAGCAGGCGAGCAAATAATTGAAAAAGTAAACTTAAACGAGCTAGTTAAAAACATAGTAAAAAGGTATACACACCCAAATATAAAATTTGAGTTCAAAGAAGAAACAACAATTACAACTAGCGGAAATTATAAAAAACTGAGCACAATTTTTGATAATATATTTAAAAATGCCATAGAAGCTATAGACGGAAAAGAGGGCACAATAAGTATAGAAGTAAAAGAAAACGAGATTACAGTGAAAGATAGCGGCGGCGGATTTTTAGAAAAACCAGTATACTTCACTTCAAAAAAAGAAAATGGAACAGGTGTAGGCTTATACCTT
This sequence comes from Defluviitaleaceae bacterium, assembly GCA_009787435.1. Taxonomy (GTDB): domain Bacteria; phylum Bacillota; class Clostridia; order Lachnospirales; family UBA5962; genus WRFW01. Next base: position 1,951 of record WRFW01000153.1, on the reverse strand, counting down.
TGCAGCAAAATAGCAGAAGAACACGGGGCAAAATTCACCTTAGAAAATGGCGAGCTTGGCTGTGTTGCTAAAGTTTCTTTCTAAAAACTAATAAGCTTCTTGAACTAAGAAATAAGTTTCGGCAATTTATCTCTCTAAAAGCTAGTATAATTTAGATATGATAATTTATTTAGATATCGTAATTGCTATTAACTTGATTATGAATTTCGCCATTTTTTACATAACGAGCAAGCTGCTTCATACAAATATTAAAATAATAAAAATTATTTTTGGTGCCGCTATTACAACTGCCATTTATATTTTAAGTATAATATCGGAAAGTTTATTATTAGCCCCGCCACAAATAGTTCTCGGTTTTATTTCACTAGTAATTGGACTATTTATAATATTTGGGAAAGAAAATTTCATGAGAGCTTTTATTTATGCTCATGCACTAGCTTTTCTTATTGGCGGAATGGTAACAGCATTGCTTAACTATGGAATTTTGCAAAATTTTTCTTTCATACTATTAATAATTTCCACAATAGCTTGCTATATTTTCATAATATTATTTAAGCGTATTAAAAATCAATATTTTACACTGGATATTTATGAGGCTGGTGAAAAAGTAACTTTAAAGGCATTTTTAGACACTGGGAATATGCTCACTTATAATGGCATTCCTGTAGTTATCATTAATAAAGGGCATTTTAAAACAAATATTTTAGTACCCTATAAAACGATAACAGAAGAGGGTTTCTTAAATGCCTTTATACCTGAAAAAGTAACTATAAATGAAAGAGAAATTCAAAGTGTTATAGCGATTTCTGAAGTAGCTCTAAATGAAAAAGGAAAGTTTAATGCTTTAATTGGCCCCGCCTTAATTAAATAAGCTCTGCAAACGGCATATTAATTATAGAAAGCATAAATTCTTTTCAATAAATATGAATTTGAGCGGCATAATAAAAATTATCTAAATAACTAATAAAGAGGATTTAACAATGTTTGAAACAATTAAGAAGTTTTTAATTTTACTTTTCAGAGAAGACAAACAAACCGTATTTTACATAGGAGGAAGCGATTCACTGCCACCCCCATTAGAAACTTCGCTAGAAAAAGAACTTTTATTAAAGCTAGAAAATGAAGACGAAAATGCAAAAAAAACATTAATAGAACATAATCTAAGGCTTGTAGTATATATTGCAAGAAAATTTGAAAACACCGGAATAAATATAGAGGATTTAATATCTATAGGCACTATAGGCTTAATCAAAGGTATAAATACATTTAAGTTAGATAAAAATATAAAATTAGCAACATATGCTTCCCGCTGTATCGAAAATGAGATTCTTATGTATTTAAGAAGAAACACAAAAACAAAATCTGAAGTGAGCATAGATGAGCCTCTAAATGTAGATTGGGAGGGTAATGAGCTTCTCCTTTCAGACATATTAGGAACTGATATAGATGTTGTCTCAAAAGATATGGACGAAGAAGTAGATAGAAAACTATTAACAATAGCAATGAACCACTTAAACGAGCGTGAAAAGCAAATTATAGAAATGCGATTTGGCATAGGAGGCAGCGATGAAATGACCCAAAAAGAAGTAGCAGATAGCCTAGGCATAAGCCAAAGCTATATAAGCCGTTTAGAAAAAAAGATAATGAAAAGGCTACATAAAGAGTTTATGAAACTTTGCTAATAGGGCTAAATTTATGCAGAAAAGCAAGTATTTTAAAAACACAAAAAAAGAGGCACAATAAGCCCCTTTTTTTTATTCTTCTGCAAATATGCTTTGTTTTTTATAAGACATGCAAGATTTACAAGCACGGTGAGGAACTTTAAGCTCACCACATTTGTTGCATATAGACATTGTAGGCGTAGCAACACGCCATGCACTTGCAGTTTTCATACGGCTACGTGAACGGCTTATCTTACCCTTTGGTCCTATTGCTCCCATTTTTTTACACC
>WRFW01000152.1 GCA_009787435.1 Defluviitaleaceae bacterium | reverse complement strand
TATAACAGGCACTTACCCGATTTTAGAAGAAACTGAAGAAGATGAAGAGGAATAAACCCGCCTTAGCGGCGGGGCATAAAAAGTGAAAACTATAAACTGCCTAATATTAATTGGTTAGAAATAGGGGATTCAGTACCTATTTTTATACCTAACCATGAAAGCCTTTCAGCTTCTTCTAAGTCTCCTCTGTTTGTGTGGAAAGTTAAAAGAGTTTCGCCTTTAGATACGTAATCACCAACTTTTTTATTAAGAATAATTCCTGCTGTGTAGTCTATTTTATCTTCTTTTGCTGCTCTGCCTGCCCCTAATACCATTGCTGCTGTTCCTATTTTTTCTGCGTTAATACTTTGTATATAGCCCTCTTCTTTTGAATGAAGCTCTATTTTATTTTTTGCTTCACCGAAATTAATTTTTCCGCCATTTAAAGAGCCGCCCTGGGCTTCTACCATAGCTAGAAATTTTTTATAAGCTTTTTTGCTAGTTAGTGATTCTAAAGCTTGGGCTCTGCAACTTTCTAAATCGCCTTTGCCTGCTAAGAAAAGCATATTTGCTGAAAGCTCTAATGAAAGAATCTCTATGTCTTTAACTTCTTTTTTTCGCTCTAAAACTTCTAAAACTTCGATTATTTCTAAACTATTTCCTATTGAAAATCCTAGCGGTTCGTCCATATTTGTTAATATTGCTTTGGCTTTTTTGCCATTTTGCTCGGCTATTTCTATCATAGTGATTGCTAGTTTTTTTGCTTCTTCTTCACTTTTCATAAAAGCACCTGAGCCAACTTTAACATCTAAAACAAAAGCATCTGCACCACTTGCTAGTTTTTTACTCATTATTGAAGCTGCTATAAGCCCTATATTATCAACAGTTGCTGTAGTATCTCTTAAGGCATATATTTTTTTATCTGCTGGGGCTATATCTTTCGTTTGCCCTATTATAGAAAGCCCTATTTTGTTTACTATATTTATGAATTCATCAAAATTAAGCTCTGTTTTAAACCCCGGAATAGAGCTTAGCTTATCGAGAGTACCACCAGTATGCCCAAGCCCTGCACCACTCATTTTAGCGACTGGAACGCCTGCTGCTGCCACAATAGGGGCAACTAAAAGAGTGAGCTTATCGCCAACACCACCTGTTGAATGTTTATCAACTACCGTCTGCGGCGGGGCTAAATTTTCATAATTTTTTTCCCCTAAATTTTTTTGGTCGCTATTTTCAATATTACTTAAAACCCCACGAAGCGGGCTTAAATCTAAAACTTCGCCTGAATGTGCCATAGCCATAGTTAAATGATAAATTTCATCTTTGGATAAGCCATTAAACATAGTTGCCATTAAAAATGCTGCCATTTGCTCATCTTTAACTGCTTGCTTTGATACTAGGCGGCTTTCTTGTGTAATTTCTAATTTATTAGCTCCAGTGTAGCCATTCACTAAAAATTGTATTTCTTCTTTTGTAAGCTCGGTGTTGTTTCTTTTTTTCATTATTATATCATACGCACGCATTATTTATTGCTCCTTATCATTTTTATGGCTTTTTCTATAAACATTTACTAAAGCCCAAACTACAAATAAAAAAGTGATACCGACTGCACTCACTAAAGGGTTAGCAACTACTATTAATATAGATATTATTCCGGCAATTGCAGTAACTGCATATAAAATAAAGACCGTCTGCTTTTGGGTGAAGCCACTGTCTATAAGCCTATGGTGAAAGTGGCCCCTATCTGCACTCATTATCGGTTTGTGGTTTATTAGTCTTCTTATTATTGAAGAAAGGGTATCTAAAATAGGAAGTGCCAAAACGAGAATCGCTATTAAAATTGCAAGCAAAGTGTAAGTTTTAAAAAGCCCCATAACCGAAGTTACAGCTAATACGAACCCTAGAAAAGTTGCCCCTGTATCTCCCATATATATTTCAGCGGGGTTAAAATTTCTAGGCAAAAAACCTAAAGAACTTCCCGCTAAAGCTGCTGAAAAAATAACTGCCAAAGGCTCGCCAGTTAAAATACACAAAACCATTATAAAAAGAGAAGATATAGAGCTAACACCTGCGGCGAGCCCATCTACACCGTCTATTAAATTAACGGCATTAGTTACACCAATTATCCACATAATAGTAAGCGGTATGCTAAAAGTTTGAATTATAGGGTTGCTTTCAAGAACTGGCCAAACTATCATTTCTATTCTAGTGCCGCTCAAAACGACAATTAAAGAAGCGATAAGCTGCACAAAAAATTTCAGCTTAGAATTTAAATCTTTAATATCATCAAAAATACCTAATATTGCTATTATTAAAGCCCCTGCAGCAATACCTGCAAATTGTAAAGTTCTAAATTCTTCAACAAAAGGAATTAATACGAGCATTGAAGCCATAAACCCTAATATTATTGCTATGCCGCCAAGCCTTGGCACTTCTCTTTTTGAAACGCCGCGTTTCTTAGGCTTATCTATTGCACCAAATTTTATAGAAATTTTCTTCGCTAAAGGAGTTGTAAGAATGCTAGTAGAAAAGCCAACGAAAAATGCAACTAAGTATATTAACCAATGGTAATTTTGCATTATTGGGTACCGAATAGTCTATCGCCTGCATCTCCAAGACCGGGAACAATATAACCTTTTTCATTTAATTTAGAATCATGCACCGCTGTGTATATAGGCACATCTGGATGGTTTTTTTCTAAAAACTCAACACCTTCTGGGCAAGAAACTACACACAAAAATTTTATATTTCTAGCCCCTTTTGCTTTTATAATATTAATAGCTTCAGAAGCAGAGCCACCTGTGGCAAGCATAGGGTCTAACACGAAAGTTTGCCTTTCTTCAATATTGCTAGGCAGCTTTGTATAATATTCAACCGGCATTAAAGTTTTTGGGTCTCTATATAAGCCTATGTGCCCAACTGCAGCCATTGGAAGCAGCCTTAAAACACCTTCTTCCATACCTAGCCCTGCACGCAAAATAGGGACAACTGCATAATCTTTTGCTAAAACTTTACCTTTGCAAGTAATAATAGGTGTTTCGATTTCTATTTCTTTAACTTTATCATCAAGAGTTGCTTCATAGCATAAAATTGTTGCTATTTCTGAAACTAGCTGCCTAAAATCTTTGTGCCCTGTTTCTTTATCTCTTATCATTGATATTTTATGCTGTATTAGCGGGTGTTCAATTATTTTTAGCATAGTTTTATAATTCCTCCAAATAAAAATGCTTTTGCGTAAACTGTTTAAAAAAATTATTATTACTCCTATGCCAAACGATAGGAAAATATAGAAGCAATAATATATTTTGGCGTGTTTGTAACTCTCATAGTTTTTCTAGATCGATTAAGTCTACAAGTTCCTTTAATTCTTTGGCACATTTTAAATATTCTTCATCGTTTGAGCCAAAAGGGTCTACTATGTCTCTTCTTTCATTTTTCACATATTCATATAAAGTATAAACTTCTTTTCCTAAGTTCATTGATTGCACATATTCTTTGTGTGCGTTTGTCATCGTTAGTATTAAGGCATTTTCAATGCCTATAACTGAAACTAAATTTTGGGCTTCATGGTTTTTAAGATTTAGACCGTAAAAATTAGCCGCATTAATAGAACCAACACTAGCCTTTTGACCAATATAACCATAAATGCCCGCCGATTCCACTCTTTTAGAAATGCCTTCTTCTTCGAGTCTTTTTTGCATAAAAACGCTAGCTAGCGGGCTTCTACAAGTGTTGCCTGTGCAAACAAAAAGTATCATTTGTAACTCTCCTTAAATTTTTAGCAAAAAATATAATTAATACACCTAATTTATAGGTTCAAATCTCTAAAACATTATATTGTGCCGCTTTTAAAACTCTGTCTAAAACTGCCATATTTTCAGGGTATTTTATATAAGCGTGGCTTATATTTTTTTTATCTAAATCTCTTAAAATTTCAAAAAGATTTTCAGCCGTTACCTCTATTAACTGTTCTTTTATTAAGTTTGCAGCACTATAATTTAAAGGCTCTTTTTTTAGGCTTGCCGGCTCATGCTGCTTCACTACAGTAAGCTTAGCATTTGGGGAATAATGTTTATACTTTTGCCCTGGTGATTTTGGTGCTTCATTTGCTTTAACGCTAGTTGATATATTTATTTTTCCTACTATTTTTTCTATTTGCTCTACTGTAATACTGCCGGGTCTTAAAAGAGTTTTTGTGCTAGGGTCAAATACTGTTGATTCTATTCCGAAATAACTTTTTTCACCCTCAATTACAGCGTCTATTTTCCCATTTAAATCATCTAAAACGTGGCTAAGCATAGTTGGGCTTGGCTTGCCGCTAATATTAGCACTTGGGGCTGCGATTGCCCCTGCTAATTTTATGAATTCCAAAGCTATAGACAAATTTGGCATACGAACGCCTATAGTGTTAAGCCCTGCACTAGTTTCATTAGGCACTATATTTTTTTTCGGCAAAATCATAGTGAAAGGCCCTGGCCAAAAAGCTAAGCTAAGTTTTTTAGCATCTTCTTGCAGGGGCGGGGTTATAGAAAAAAGCTGCTTTTCATTTGCAATGTGCACAATTAGCGGGTTATCTGCTTTTCTTCCTTTTGCTTTATAAATTTTTTTAACAGCTTCGCCGTTAAGAGCATTTGCCCCTAAGCCATAAACTGTTTCGGTTGGAAAAGCGACTGTGCCCCCTGCTTTTATAATTTTCACAGCTTCTTCTAGTTCATAGTTTTTTAAAACTCTCATCAATACTATTTTACACTAAATTAGAAAAAATGTAAAGCATTTATTAAAAACGCCCAAGTTTAACCTATACCAAATATATACCTTGGCTAGGCTTCTTAAAAATTGTAACCGCATTTATTAAAAACGACCAAATTTAACCTATACCAAATATATACCTTGGCTAGGCTTCTTAAAAATTGTAAACATATTTATTAAAAACGACCAAGTTTAACCTATATTAAATATATACCTTGGCTAGGTTTCTTAAAAAATTATAAAATTTGAAAACCTACTGCAAGCATTGTAACTAGATTGTAATATTTAAAATTCAAAAATTGCTTGACAAACACAGTATGATGTTATATAATACACTTATAACAACTTGTAGCAAGCAGAAAAACTAAACATTGTCGTTTAGTAAATAAAGCTTGCCAAAAGTATAAATTAAATTCACCCTAAAATAAAGGGGAAAAACCAATCCTGAGGAGGAACCAAATATGAACAAAAAAACAAACAAGATAAGCAAAAAATTACTATTTTCAGCATTAGCAATACCATTTTTATCAACAAGTGCACTAGCATACGAGCATGATTATGATTATGAAGAATACGAAATAATCACAACGCACACAGAAGAAGAAGATAATTATTATGAAATAACAGAAGTACCGGTTGGAGCGGTTCGATTCGCTGGCGGCGGCAGTTCAATAATTACTAGCGGCTTATGGAACATGTGGGGTGAAGAAGCACCAGAGCTTGCAAATAGTACAGAAAAGCTATTCTGGCACCAATTTGGGAATAATTTTCAAGGAATGCTAAGAAATGCAACTGAAATAAACCAAACTTCATACTATAGAAACTTTAGGTTAGAAGCTTTATACAGCATAAATAGCTCAGCTAGAGAGCAAACTTTCACACGTTTTGATTTTGACATAGAAACCGATGAATTAATTGAAACAGACGAAATAGACACACTTACAGACATAAGAATAACTACTTTCTTTTCAATTGAAGACCTTTCAGGCCAAAGAGACGAAGAATATTTTAGAATTGCAAGAATTCTTTTAAGACAAGAAGAATTAAATGGTTGGCAAAATACACCTCAATTCCTTTTCTTTAACGACCAAACAGGAAGAGCATATTTTTCAGTAGAGCACTCATTTTCAACCATTAATGAACAAATAAACTCTGTATCAATAAACTTACATGTGGAAAGAATTCTTTCAGACCAACACAATGAAACACAGTTAGCAAATTTAAACATAGCTAGCATATTAGCAAGCCACAATGCAACATTTGTGCAAGCAGAAGAAAATGAATTTGGCGGCTGGAGCACTTCTGAAGAAACATATGAAATACTCGGTGCAGATTTTGACCCGCAAACAGTAGATAGATTATTAAGAGGAGAGTTAAACATTAGCTTAGGAAATGACATTTATCTTTCAAACGCAGCCCTTGTAAATAACTTGCTTCACTTACAATTTAATGAACCATCATTTAATAGAATACGCTCTATAAACGATTGGGATATATTACCGAATATATGGCATTCTGTAGTTAATACTGCTATAGCAGAAATTGATTGGGATAGTTTAGACACAGAAGGGTTAGAAACGCTAGAAGATTGGGAAGCTTTTTGGCAGCAAGTTCCTATGAGAAACATAAATTTTTTATATTCTGTAGACAATAGTGAATTTGAAGAAATAGAACTATATTTTAACGGTGAATACTTTACAAGCTGGCAAGAAGTAGGCGAAAGACGCTTCACTGAACAAGTATTTTACTTAAGCGACCTTTCAGTGTTAAACGATTTAGATATTGAATTTTCTATAAGCTATTTTAGAACACATACACCTTTGAACTTAGGGATAAACCCATTTAACTTAAATGTGAACAGAATAGACAATATAGAAGTTGCTCAAAATATTAAAATTAACATTGGCGGCTCAAACTACGAACTGGCAAACTTCCAAATTAATAACCTTGGTGTAGCATTTAATATAGTAGATGGCGGGGCAAAATTTAATGATTTTAATAGATTTAACCCACATGATGATATTGAAATATCATTCACCCTTTTAGACGGAAGTGAATTTACACACCATATAAGAGGTGCTTCTTGGGGAGCTTCAGAATGGAGCGAAAATGAAAATGGAGAGCTTGTATCTAGCGGAGATTTACAAGTAACATTAGAGGGAAGTGCTATAGATATTGAAAACTTACAAAGCTTAAATGTAAATGGGGTAACTATAGTAGTAAGATAGTTAATAACCAGAGCATCGGAGCTTAAAACCCTCCTTTGAATAAAAAATAAAAATGCCCTTTTGGCTAGTTTTCAAACTGCTCAAAAGGGCATTTTTATTTTAACTATTGTTACTAAATATTAAAAATTTATCTTGTGTAGTAACCACCGCTTGCTATAGCAATTCTTCTATATTTAACGAAATGGCGTGGGGTTGTGATTCCCTCACCAGTTGGCCCTGCAACTGTGAAAGTTGTTGGCCCTGTGCCAACGCCTAAGCCGTTGTAAGAAGAACCATTTTGAACAGCAATAGTAACTTTCATAGTTTTAATAAATTTAGTTACATTGTCTGTGCAACGGCTGTGAATCATAGCAGTGTGCCCGAACCCATGCTCTGCATCTACTGCAAACTCAAGTGCTTCTTCGAAATCTTTCGCTTTAACGACCGCCAAAACAGGCATTAAAAGCTCTTTTTGAACAAACGGGTGTTTGTTGTCTGTTTCTACTATTGCAAGCCTAGTGCCTGCTGGTGCAGAGATGCC
>WRFW01000151.1 GCA_009787435.1 Defluviitaleaceae bacterium | reverse complement strand
AAAAAGAGCTGCCACAACAGCACCGCTAATGGATAGCAACACAGCAGCTTCTATCGGAACGGACAATGGCCAATACGCAAACGCAGACCATGTGCACCCTACTAATACTAACCATGATGCTTCCCACGTTACTACTGGGCGTTTCTCTCTTTCACGCTTACCAAGCTCTACAACCGCAAATAGAGTTTTAGCAGTTGGAGCTGCAAATTCAAACCCTGCATTTGTACAAGCTACTAGTGGCATGATAGGCAATAATGCCGTAATAAGCAGAACTATCGCCGATAACGCTGTAATAAGCAGAACCATCGCCGATAATGCTGTAGTAACTAGGACTATTAATAATGATGCTGTTCGCACTAACCATATTCAAAATAACAATGTTACTGAAGAAAAAATTGCTAATAATGCTGTAACAACGAGAACTATTGCCGATAATAATGTTACTGCTGAAAAAATAGACAATAACGCTATTCAAACTAGACACATTTCAAACAATAACGTTATTTCTGACCACGTTGCTAATAACGCTATACTTAATAGGCACTTAGCTGAAAATAGTATTAACGCTAGAACTATTAGTAACAATAGCGTTAATGATAGCCATATTGCAAGTAACGCTATACTTAATAGGCACTTAGCTGAAAATAGTATTAACGCTAGAACTATTAGTAACAATAGCGTTAATGATAGCCATATTGCAAATAACGCTATAATATCAAGACACTTATCAACAAACAGTGTTAGTTCTAATCACATTATAAGCAACGCCATAATTAATAGACACTTAGCTGAAAATAGTATTAACGCTAGAACTATTAGCAACAATAGCGTTAATGAGAACCACATTGCAGACAATGCTATTCAAACTAGACATATTGAAAATAACGCTATTAATTCAGAACATATAGCTATAAATAGTATTACCGGAAATCATATAGAAGATAATGCTATTCAAGCTAACCATATTGATGATAATTCAATTGAAAATAGGCATATAACTAAAGACGCTATTGATACAGACAACATTAAAGACGGAAGTGTTACGAAAGCCAAACTAGCCGATGATATAGAATTAACAGCTATTATTGAAAATGATAGTGTAAATTCAGAGCACATCGCAGATAGTTCTATCGAAACTAGACACATAGCAAACAACAGCATTAACGATAACCATATTACGGATAACTCTATTCAATCTAGGCATATGAGCAACAATAGCGTTAATGAGAACCACATTGCAGATAACTCTATATTTAATAGGCATATGGCTAACAATAGCGTTGCTTCTAATAATATTATAAGTAACAGTGTAGTTTCTAACCATATTGCAAATAGAAGCGTTCTTGATAGGCACGTTGCGGATAGTGCTATTCAAACTAGACATATTCAAGATAACGCTGTTACTTCTAATCAAATATCTAATAATAGCGTTAATGAAAACCATATTGTAGATAATTCTGTGCAAAGCAGACATATTGAAGAAAATGCTATTAACGCTGACCATATTACTAATTATAGCATTAACGATAACCATATTGCGGATAATTCTATTCACACTAGACACATATTAAATAAAAATGTTACTTCTGAAAAAATAGAGAATAGAGCGGTAACAGGCGAAAAGCTTTTCACCTCAGAAACGGCAAATCAAATTTTGCGTGTAGGCGAAGCAGGAACAAACCCAGTATTTAGCCAAGTTCAACTTACTACAGACGTTTCAGGGCAATTGCCAGTGGAAAACGGGGGCACAGGGGCAAATAACCCTGCACGGGCACGCTTTAACTTAGGCGTAGCAGCAGAAGGAGACCTTAGAAATCACATATTAGAGCAAACAGCCCACGGAAGACACGAAGTGAAAACATACGGGCCTTATAATGCACACCAAGCAGCATTAAACATAACTTTTGATGAAAATAAACGTTTAACATTAAATGGAGCAGGACTTTTTCAAGCACATGATAATATAACAGGAAATAGAATTACTAGTTGGCGTTCACAAAGATATGGAACAGGCGGAGGATTTCAAAATAGCAACGCCTTTGGAACAAACAGCGTAACAATTGATACCGATACAGGATTTCAAGCTGGGCACGCAGGGTTTACAGAAGGACACTTATTTTACCATAGAGACCGTTCTCTATACAAAATAGTTGTTTTAAGCTGGGCAAATAATAGCAATACTGCAACAGGAACGCCTGCAACTAGCGTACGCCGAGAAAATGTAGTTATAAAAGTTGAAAAATTATTGCCACGCCCAGAAGAGCCGCAGTTTAATTATGAACACGAAGTTGAATTTTTGCCGCCAACTGAAGAAGATTATAAAGAAGAAGACTATACTGAATACGAAAATAACGAAAATGAATATAGTGAAACTAGCTATGAAGAAGATTATGAAGAAAATCAAGAAAATGAATATGAAACAGAATATCAAACTGAAACAACATACGAAACAGAACTTCAATACGAAACGACATACGAAACAGAAATAGAATAAAAATTAGGCAGCGGCTCTCTATAAAAAAGCCGTTGCCTTTTTTATTTGTGAAATATTAATAAAGAACGCAAGCTGCAAACATCTTGACTATTGCAAAAAAAAATCAAATATGATATAATGGGTATCTATAAAATACGAACATATGAGGTAAAAAAAATTAAATGCAAACCGAACAAATTAATAAAAAAATTTTACTAACATCTATAACGTGTACAATCATTTTTACTATTATCGCCTTAACGGTCGGCTTTTTTACTTCTTCGCAAGTAATCTTATTTGACGGTATTTTTAATTTAATTGGGGTAGTCTTAACTTATCTTTCAATATCGGCTATGAAATTTATAAAGAAAAAAGATGATTGGAACTATCCCTTTGGCAAAGCTACTTTTGAACCTTTTATAGCTATAGTTCAATATGCAATAATTTTGTATATTTGTGTTACTAATATAACTACAGCGATAGATGTTATCCTTAGCGGCGGGCACTTGGTAGATATATCTTCCGGTATGCTATATGGTGCTTTTTCGGTAATATTTAATTTATTAGTCTTTTTATATTTAAGCAAGCTAGCTAAAAAAGGGAAAACCGCTATAGCAGAAGTTGAAATAGACCAGTGGAAATTTAGCCTTTTGCTTGGGTTTGGTATTTTAATCGGTTTTAGTATATCTTTCTTTTTATCGAGAACTGCCTTAGAAGCATACACAGCTTATATAGACCCTATTTTAACGATTTTAATAACTTTAATGTTTAGCAAAACCGCTATAAAAGCAATTAAAAGTTGTATAAGAGAACTTATGCACGCAGCCCCAGAGCCAGAAACATTTACTTTTATAAAAGAAAAGCTTTCAGAATTAAAAGAAAAATATGAGTTTACAGATAAAGTTTTAAGGCTAGGCAAAGTTGGTGCAAAGCTAATAGTGGAAGTTGATTTTATAGTGAAAAGCGGCAAGAAGCTAGATAGTATATTAATTCAAGATGAGCTAAGACGTGAATTAATAGCCTATTTAGATGAGCTGCCATTGGAAAAATGGATAAATATAAACTTTACAAGTGATAAAGAGATGACTATTCATGATTAACAGTATTATCTATACACCATTTAATTATAGCTGCTCACTATAAAAGCAGTGGGGTGAATTAAAAACGATAATTCCCAAATTAATAACTAAAGAAACTACACATAATAACAATATGAAAATTTTTAAAATATTAGATAACGATATAATCAAAATTTATAAAGATAAAAACCTGTCCCAAATAGCAGGCAATATGAGCTTTAAACTTATGCTTTCTATATTCCCTTTTCTATTAATAGCACTTAATATTTTAAGCTTTTTGCAATTAGATTTTCATGAGCTGACTATGCAAATAGGTGATTATGTGCCCGCTGAAATTATAAATATTTTAGAGAGCTTAAACCCTGCTAACGGGCTTTCTATATTAGCTTTGCTAATTCTTTTATACAATGCTACTAAAGGATTTTCTGCTATGATAAACGGAATAAATTCTCTTTACCTTGAAAGTGAGAGAAGAAAAAGCAGCATTTACGGAATAAGCTTACTGCTTTTTATTTTGTTCGTAGCCTCTCTTATTTTTTCTATAATATTTAGAGGGCTTGGCATATTTATAATTTTTTTCACAGTGCTTATAATTAATATTTTAGCTATAAAACCGAGGGTGAAAATTAAAAAACTTTTGCCTGGCTGTTTTTTTGTAACATTTGCATGGTTAATATTAAGCTTTGGATTTAATATTTATATTAATAATTTTAGCAATATGACTTTGCTCTATGGCTCTATAGGCGGTGTGATGGTGCTTTTAATTTGGTTAAATCTTATGTGTAACACTTTACTTTTTGGCTCTGTGTTAAACGTTTTGAGTGAAAGAAAGAGATAAATTTAAAAGATAAATTTGAGCATTTTTATTATATAGGCTTAACTATAGAAACTAGTATTGTCATATCGTCTTCCACTTCGGTAGTTGAAAGATTTTTCATAATAAAATCTGCTAGTTGTTTTGGGTGTTTTAGTTCTTTGGATTGTGCTAAAAGTTCTAAAATTTCTTTTTCACGCTCTGCATTGCCGTTTTCTGTTACACCGTCTGTCATCATTAATATTTTATCGCCCTCTTTAAGGCGTTTTCTTGATATTTCAATATCTATCTCGTTTATTATGCCTATAGGCAAAGCTTTATTTTTAATGGCAAATACGGAATCTTCTCTAATAATATAAGTTGTTGCACTGCCTAGTTTTATAAATTCAGTTAGCCCTGTATATAAATCGATTTGGCAAATATCTATAGTTGCAAATATATCTTCTTCGCTATTTTGCATTAATGCAGAGTTTATCATTCTTATTGCTATTTCTTTATCAAAGCCTGCTTTTATAAACTGTTCTAACAACTCTAAAGTTTTTAGGCTTTCTTCTTTTGCTTTTTTTCCGCTTCCCATTCCATCGGCAAGCATAGATATCGCATAATTACCGCGGGTTAGCATAAAAGAATAACTATCTCCATTTTCTTCACTATCTTCTTTAGTTTTTTGTGAATAGCCTGTTTGAATTCTCAAGTTAGGCTTTTCTATTAACTTCATACCACGCAAATTAAAAATATCATCTTTTATCATTTTGCGACCTAATATTTTACTCACTTTTTCTTCTACATTTTCTAAATTCATTAAATTTCTAGGGGAAATGATTGCTTCAAATTTTTCAAATTTATTTTCAACGACAACTGCATCTAAATCTAGTTCGTTTAATATTTTTTGCTCTGCCCATTCTTGAAATTTAAAATTTTGAGAGACATCTTCAGCCAAATTTTGTATAATTTCTGAAAAAGCATTTAAATTGTAATGAACCATTTCTCTATTTTCCGAAAGTTTGTTTTGAATATTTATACGCTCTTTATAAGAAGCAAAAGTATTATTTAAAACATATAGCATAGGTTTTGGCTGTTCACAAAATTGTTTTAAATGTTTGGGTATTTCTTTAACGTGCCCCTCTTTTTCGGCTATAGCTAGCAAAGCGAAAAACATTTGGTATGTGTTATGAAATTCCACACCCCAGCATTTATCTCGACTTGGGCAATCTTTACATATTTTATTTGCAACATCGTTTATTAGTTTTGATGTATCATGCTGGTCTAAAGTTTGCTTTTTATTTAAGGGCTCTATAACGCTTGATAAACTTTTAAAGCTTGAAGCAAAATCGGATAAGCGAATATGTAAGTGCTTTTTTAATTTTTCTGCATGTATACTTGGCTGTTCTTTTGCATAGCTTATTTCTAAGCTAGGTGCAAATGCGAACAAAATAAAACTTAAAGAAATGCTTAAAAAAACTTCAAATGTTAAAAATTCTAAGTCTGTATAAAGTGATATTAAAAGACCGCCTATTAAAAAACCTAAAATTTTACCGATATTAAATTTCATTTCACGCATAGCCCCTGCAACTAAGCCTGAGGCACTTAATATTGCAACGAAGCTAGGCCCTGCCACACCTGTAACACTTAATAAAAAGCCTAAAATAACACCTGCAGTTGCCCCTGAAGCTGCCCCGCTTTTACTAGCGACTAAAATTATTAAAGAGCTTACAAAATATTTTAAAGATATAGGCCCGATATGTATATCTGCAACGCCTGCAGCGATTCCCGCAAATATTATAGATAGAGACAAGAGAGCTTCACTATCAATTTGTCTTTTTTTAGATGATAGCATATTTATACCATTTTCTAAAAGGAACACTAGCGAAAAAGCTAAGAGAGACATTAAAATGGTTACGGCTAAATAGAAAAAGCCTAGCATATAAATAGTTAAGAGACCTGGTATTATAGTAGCTACAGCGGCAACTATGCCGATTCCTACTTTGCTAACTTTTATTTTCATGCTTAAAAGCAGCATATTTAACCCTATAATTATGCCAACACTTCCTAGATACATAATAAAATATATGCCGCCAAATCTAGTTAAAAGCCCTATAGTTGTAAATATTGCTATCGGATAAAGTTCCTTTTTAAGCAAAAAAACTGCCAAAAAGCCTATAGCCAAAGGGTTTATAAAGCCAAAAATAACGACTCTTCCTAAAATAAAGCCTATAACTGAAAAGGTTATCAAACTAGGCTCTATTACTCTTTTTCTTATACTACCTATGCCTTTTATCATTTTTTAATAATTTCTCCTTTGTTAATGGTGCAAGCAATGCTATAAAAATACTTGCCCGCAAAAATGCTGTTCATATGTTCTATGTATGTATTAAACAGTATAGCATTATAGAACCAATTTTTTTGTAATATTTTAAAAATGCCAAAGTATTTCTATACCAACGCTTCACTTTGGCTCAATTGCATAAAATTTATTCCAAAAATTAAATTGCCGCTATATTTCTATACCAATGCTTCACCTTAGCCCAATCGCATAAAATTTATTCCAAAAATTAAAACGCCAAAGTATTTCTATTAGCTAGCTTGAAATTTTTTTCAAAAAAGTGTATAATAAATTACTAAGCTATATTTAACTGCTAGTTTAGAGAACTTTTAATACAAAGAAATGAGGGAAAACTAATGGACACAACTTTTTTATTAAATAGCTTAGTAGGCATTATTGCGGGAATAATAATAGGTGTTGAAAGGCAATGGCAGCAAAAGCTAGCAGGAATAAGGACCACTGCCTTAGTTAGCTTCGGTGCTTGCATATTTGTTACACTATCTGTTTTAATGGGAGACACAAGCCCAACGAGAGTTGCGGCACAAGTCGTTTCTGGCGTTGGTTTTCTAGCCGGTGGTGTAATAATTAGAGATGGCTATTCTGTTTCTGGAATAAACACAGCAGCCACA
>WRFW01000150.1 GCA_009787435.1 Defluviitaleaceae bacterium | reverse complement strand
TCTTACTAAATTTAAAATTAGAAAAGTTGCAATTGAGCACTTCTAAAAAGCTTAAGTTTTTAGAAAGGTATTTTAAATATAGCCTGTTATTTAGACTATTGTTTGTGAGTTAAAAAGGGCATAAGGGAGTTTTATTAGAGATGCTCAGTTTTTTTATATTAATATTATGGAGGTGTTATGGAAAAGCCTATAATTAAAGGAATCCTTTTTGATTTTGATGGAACACTAGTTGACACAAATGGGCTAATTCAAAGTGGTATGCGTTATACTTTTGAAAAGCTTTTTGGCAGTGTAACAGATGAAGAAATATCGGATTGTATGGGTTCGCCTATTGTTGAAACTAGCAAACGTGTTTACCCAAAAAATCCACAGCTTTTTATTGACACTTATTTAGATTTTTGCATTAAAAATCATGATGAGATGATTAAAGTATATCCAGGTATTATTCAAATGCTTGAAAAGTTAAAACAAATGAATATAAAAATGGCAATTGTTACATCAAAAAAACGCCATATGTTTTTGAAAGGCGTTAAAAAAACAGAAATGGAACATTTTTTTGATGTTACTGTAACAGAAGAAGATGTAACGAAGCATAAGCCGGCTCCTGAGCCTGTAGAGCTTGCATTTAAAGAGTTAGGCTTTGAAAGAGATGAAGTTTTAATGGTTGGCGATAATCATCATGACATTTTAGCTGCTAAAGCTGCTAATGTGAAGTCTGTTGCGGTGGCGTGGTCTATTAAAGGGCTAGACCATTTAAAGCAATTTGAGCCAGATTTTATAATTCACAAAGCAGAAGATATTTTTGATATTATTAAATAAATTTTGGGGTTACACAATTGAGCATTTCTAAAATTTGCTTGAAAATTTTTAAGAAGCTTAGCCAAGGTGATGATTTGGTATTGTTACACTTGGGCATTATTAAAAACTGCTAAGTTTTTAAAAGGGATTTTAAAAATAGCCCATTTTTGGGTGGGCTATCTTGGGTGAGCTTAAAAGCAACAAAGGTTACAAATTCAAAGTTTTTATTAATAGCTTTTCGTATTTTTCTAAAACAGATACACAAGTTGCGATTTCCGCACTCGTTAAAATATTTAGCAGTCCATTTTCTATGTCTTTTTGGGTTTCTATCACTTTTCCCATAAATACTTTTCCCTCTGCTGTTAATGTTATATTTTTGTGTCTTCTGTCTTCGCCCTCTTTTAATTCTACAAGTTCTTTAACACGCAAGTCGTTAACCATAATATTAACGACTTGCTTTTTTAAATTGAGCAGCTCACAAAAATCTTTTTGCGTATAAAGTTTATCTTCATTATAGAGAAGCTCTAAAATATCTAACATAACATAGTTTGACATGCCTAGAGACTTTGCATAGTTCACATAAATATCATCTATTTTTTTGTATATCGTATTGAATTTTCCTATTCCTTTCTTTAAATCTTTCTCCAATAAATTTTGCCCCCCCTTAAGCGTATTTATATTTTGGCTTCATTCTATAAAGTGCCGTTGCAGTTACTATTATTGTGAGGGCTTCTGCAACTATCATAGAAGAAAACACGCCATACATTCCAAACATATTTGGTAATATTAATAACGCCCCAACTACGAAAACGAGAGTTCTAAGCACAGACAATAGCGATGATATTTTACCATCGTTAAGAGAAGTGAAAAATATACTTGCAAAAGTATTAAAGCCCATAAATATAAACCCGCTAGTTATAATTCTAAATCCTTGAATGGCTAAATTGTAGACTGTGTTTGGAAAATCTGTATAAACGCCGCCCATATAAACGCTCACATATGGTCCTGTGAAAATGCGAACAAATGGGTGAGTTAAAAGCCATGCTAATGCAACAGCACATATTGAGATTATACCAACTATTTTTAAGCTCAAATTGAATATCTTTTTTAATCTTTCTGCATCGTCTTTGCCATAGTTAAAGCTCGTTATAGGCATTATTCCGCTAGAATACCCTATAAATATGTTAGCTAAAATGTTCATTGTTGCAAAGATAATTCCTATTGCGGCAACGCCTTCCCAGCCGCCAATTTCCATAACTACATTGTTCATGAAAGTAGACATTATTGAGGTGCTCATCATAGTTACAAATTCACTAGCACCATTTATGCTAGATCTTTTTAGTATTTCTATATTGAATTTAGGTTTCACAAAATATAACGAGCCTTTTCTATTAAATATAAAATATACAAACCCTACTAAAGCAGGAACAGCATATCCGATAGAAGTTGCAAGTGCTGCAAAGCCGATTCCTAAATTTAAAATATATAAAAATACTACATTAAGCCCTAGGCTAACTAAACCGCCTATTAAAAAAACTAAAGTTGATATGTGTGCTTTTCCTATAGTCATCATGAATTGTTGAAAAACTACACTCATTACTATTATAGGCAAAGCTATAGCGATAGGCTGCATATACTCTAGTGCGGTATAAAAAAGAATATCATTTGCACCTAAAACATTTAAAACGAAGCGAGGAAAGAAAACAGCAGCAGAGCTCATAACTACTGAAGCTATGAAAGTAACTAAGCTAATTAAACTGAACACATTTCTTGCTTCTTCTAATTTTCCCTCGCCTATTTTTTTTCCGGCAAGTGCATTTCCACCAACTCCTAGCATAAAACCTATAGCTAGTGCAAATGTTAAAAATGGAAACACAATATTAACAGCGGCAAAAGCTTCTTGCCCTATTATATTGCTTACAAATAAACCGTCTACAATTCCAAATGTGCCCATTAAAATCATAGAAATCATCGTTGGCAGTGAAAATTTTAAAAGAAACTTAGCAGTTATGTCTTTATTCAAGGCTTCATTTTCAGGTTGCTCAGAAGCTTTTCTCGCTTTTGCTTCTTGGATTTGTATTGCTTTTTGTTTCATTACTTTGTGTTTTGGCATTACTTGTGTACCGTCCTTATTAGTATTTTTGTTTGATAGTATTTTTTTTTTACTATCAAACGCATTTACTATTATACACGAAGAAAGTTATTTTGTCAAGCATTTTTTTTACTACCCTTGGTGGGGGTGTATTGCAAAGCAAGATATGAATTGAAGCGAAGCGGTGTAATCTTTTAACTTTGTGATACTTTAAAATTTATTTTATTAATATATTTTTCAAAACTTTTGAGTAAAGTTTATGCTCTTCTTTATGAATTTTTTCGCTAAGCGTTTCTAATGTGTCTTCATTTGTTACTTCCACTGCTGCTTGCTCTATTATTTTTCCTGTATCTATTCCACTGTCAACATAGTGAACTGTTATACCCGTTATTTTAACGCCATAATCAAAGGCTTGTTTTATGCCATCTTTCCCAGCAAAGCTAGGGAGCAAAGAGGGGTGAATATTAACAATTTTATTTTCAAAAGCATTTAATAAAGTTTCACCAATTAAACGCATATAGCCTGCTAATGCTATAAATTGTATGCCATGTTCATTTAACTTTTTTATAATATCTGCTTCGTAATCTTCTCTAGGCTTTTTTGTGTTTACTAAAAAAAAAGGAATTTTTAATCTTTTGGCACGCTCTATAACTGCTGCTTTTGGCTTATCGCAAACTAAAAGCGACACGTGTATTTCTCTCGCTATAGCTTCAAAGTTTGAACCGGAGCCAGAGGCAAACACACATAATTTTTTCATTACTCGCCACCTTCGGTTTCATTAAAAATAACGCCATCGCCTTTTACTACCGAGCCTATTATATATGCATTTTCAATTTTGTGTGCATCTTCTTTATTTACTGCTAACACCATTCCTATTCCCATATTAAAAACACCAAACATTTCTTCTTCTGGAATTTCCCCTTTTTCTTGCAATAGTTTAAAAATCGGCAATACTCGCCAACTTCCTAAATCTATTTTTGCACCTAATCCTTTAGGAAGCATACGGGGTATATTTTCATAAAAGCCACCGCCTGTTATATGAGCTATGCCTTTAAGGTCTATAGTTTTAAGAAGCTCTAAAACTTGTTTCACGTAAATTTTTGTAGGCTTAAGCAACAGCTCGCCTAGGCTTATATTATCAATTTTAATATTTTCATCTTCACAGTTTGGAATGTATTTATTAAAAATATCTTTTGCAGGGATTTGAAAGTTAGTATCTTTTAATATTTTTCTAACTAATGAGAAGCCGCTGCTATGAACTCCAGAAGAAGCAAGCCCAACTAAAATATCTCCCTCTTTTATGTTTTCGCCTGTTATAAGTTTATCTTTAGAAACTATTCCTGTAACGAAGCCTGCTAAATCGTATTCTTTTTCTTTGTATATGTCTGGCATTTCTGCTGTTTCGCCGCCTATTAAGGCACAGCCAGCTTCAATGCACCCTTTAGAGATGCCTTTTACTATTTCTGCTGCTTGGGCTGGGTTTAGCTTGCCGGTTGCTATGTAGTCTAAAAAATATATTGGCTTTGCTCCCATAGCTAAAATGTCGTTTACACACATAGCGACAACGTCTATGCCTATAGTGTCGTGTTTGTCCATTTGGAAAGCTACTATTAGCTTTGTGCCAACGCCATCTGCCCCAGAGACTAGCAATGGATTTTCCACCATATGGTGTGATAAATCAAAAATGCCGCCAAAGCTTCCAAGCCCACCTAATACACCTAGTATTGCGGTTTTCTCGGCGTGTTTTTTCATGAGGTTTACTGCTTCATAGCCTGCTTCAACGTCTACCCCTGCTTGTTTGTATAAATTATTTTTGCTTGCCATTCTTTTTCTCCTTTTAAAGTTAGTTCAAAGTTAATCCCCAAAAATTTTATTTGCATTTACCTACAAGTTTATATTATTTAATTGACTTTGTCAAGCGTTAAAATTGTGCTTTGGTATTAAAATTTAAGAAGCCTTAACCAAGGTGTGGTTTTGGAATAACTATGCTTGGGCATTAAAAAATTAACAAATCTTATCCCCTTTGCATAAACTAGCCGAGGGGGTGAATTTTTTATGCAGTATGAAATAATAGTTAAATACAGTGGAGACCTTAGCAAAATTGAAGCAGAGATTCCCGCTATAGTAGAGCCTTTAAATAACAGTTATGCAATAATTACTTTAGATGAAGCCGATATAGATAAACTTTTTACATATAAAGAAATAGAATTTATTGAAATGCCAAGAGCCCTTATGATAAGCCAAAGCTACCCTAATATAGACGAGCTGAGGTCTACTTGTGCAACACCCGTTTTAGACAGCGGCAATTTAACAGGCGAAGGAACGATAGTTGCAATTTTAGATAGTGGAATTAATTATAAAAGCAAAGAATTTTTAAATATAGAAACTAATGAAACTAGAATAATAAATATTTGGGACCAAAATTCTAAGCAGGGCACGCCGCCAGCCCCTTTTAAACTAGGAACTGAATATAATAAAGATGAAATTAGTAGTGGCACAATACAAACAGTAGATGAGCTTGGGCATGGCACTTCTGTTGCGGCTATTGCAGCCGGCAGCACTATAGGCGTTTCAAGGGGGTGCAGTATTTTAATTGTGAAACTGCCTAACTCGCCTAAGACTACCGATTTAATGCGGGCTATAAGCTATTCAGTGAACAGGGCGAGAGACCTTTCAATGCCTATAGTAATAAACATAAGCTTCGGCACAAACGATGGAAGCCACGATGGTTTTTCTCTATTTGAACGTTTTATAGATGAGATGAGCTATGAATGGAAAACAAATATAGTAGTTGCCATGGGAAACGAGGGAGATACAGGGCGGCATTTCACAGACACACTAACTACAGGGCAAACGATAGATGTTGAATTTTACATATCCGCAAATATTAGGGAACTTAGTATAAATCTATGGAAAAACTTTGTAGATGATTTTGAGTTTGAATTGTATTCACCAGATGGCTTAATTAGCGATAAAGTTTTTATAGAGTCTATCATACCGAATTATTTAAACACAGCAGAAGAAGTTTATCTTAATTTTCAAAACCCCGAAGCGGGCGCTTGGCGGCTTCGTGTTTTTGGTAAAAGAATTGTTGTTGGGCTTTTTCATATGTGGCTTCCAATTAGCGAAAGAATAGAAGCATATTTTCTAGCTCCAAACGCTGAAATTACTTTAACAATTCCTGCAACTTCTTTCGGTGTTATATCGGTTGGGGCGTATAATTCAGCGTTAGATACATATGCCTCTTTTTCTGGGCGTGGCAACACTCGTATTTTTGAAAATGTTAAACCAGATATAGTTGCCCCTGGTGTTTCTGTTTATACTATGTCTGCAAATGGTTCTTATGAGCCGAAAACAGGCACTAGCTTTGCTGCCCCTTTTGTTACAGGCTCTGTAGCTATTTTGCTTCAATGGGGTATTGTGCAAGGAAACGACCCTTTTTTATACGGGCAGCGTATAAAAGCTTACTTACGCAAAGGGGCAACGAGAGCCCCCGGCACAACTTACCCTAATAAACAGTGGGGTTATGGGAAGCTTTGTCTTGCAGAAACTCTTAATTTGCTTAACTCTAATGAATATAACAAAGCTAATTTTCCAAATATTGTTTTGCCTCCTATTTTTAATGATGAAGACCTTTTAATAGATGGTGAGAATTCCGAAAATATTATTCCTATTGAAAACACCACGCCGAGTATAGAAGAAGAGCTTCCTAACACAGCTGAATCTTTTGAAGCTGAAAATACCGTCCCTGCCATGGCTTTTATAGCTTATAATGATAATGGTGTAAAAGACCCGCTTGCAAATTTTGATAACGTATTAAATGTGCATGAAAGAATTTTATCTGAAGATTATATTGAATTAGTAGTTCGCATGAATAGCAACGTTTCAGATTTTGTAAATAGCAGTGAAGAAGTTTTTGTTACAACTTTGCTCACAGAATACGGCATTTTATATATTCCGAAAAGTCTAGAAGCTGAGTTTTATAATACTTTTGGCAAAAAAATAATTTCAGAATTTCCAAAAAACTTAGCATTAATGGGAAGAGAAGCGTTAGAAGCTTCAAACATAACGACCGTGCAAAATCACCCTTATTTAAACCTTAGGGGCACAGGGGCACTAGTAGCAATAATAGACACAGGCATAAACTATGCTAATGAAAGCTTCGTCTATGAAGATAATTCAACAAAAATTGAATACCTTTGGGACCAAACATTAGAGGGGACACCGCCCGCTGGTTTTTTATTTGGTAATGAATTTACAGCAGAAGAGATTACAGAAGCTTTGCAAACAGGTAAACTTCTTCAAACGACGGATGAAATAGGGCACGGCACTAACCTAGCTGCAATAGCTGCCGGCAGGGAAGTGGCAGGCACTAATAAAATAG
>WRFW01000149.1 GCA_009787435.1 Defluviitaleaceae bacterium | reverse complement strand
AAGCAGGGCTTGGCACTGGCGTAAGTGCTTCTGCCGCCGCCGATACAGACCACCCAGTAAAACAAGGTTTCATACAGTCCTTTTCTATTTATATAGATACTATGTTAATAAACACACTAACAGCTTTAATGATATTAACTACTAGCTCATATTACGTTTTAAACCCAGATGGCGGCTATTTAGTGCTTCATGTGCCCGAAACTTTAAAATCTGCTGATTTTACCTTATATGCAGTAAACTCGGTTTTTAGACAATATGGAGCTTCTATAGTTTCTATATTAATTTTTTTCTTAGCTTACACAAGCTTTATAACTTATTATTATGTGGCAGAAACAAACTTACTTTATATTTTAAAAGGCAAGCAGAGCAAATTTTTAATCTTTTTTCTATCAATATTATTTTTAGCGTTTATTTTCAGAGGTGCAGTTTCAGAGAGCACGGCTGCTTGGGCATTTGCAGATATAGGAATCGGTATAAGTATGTGGATAAATTTAATAGCTATAATGTTGCTTTCGCCTGTAGTTTTTAAATGCTTAAAAGATTATGAAAAATATAAAAATAAGCGTTTTAATCCCGAAAGGGCTAAAATTAAGAATGCATCATTTTGGAAATGATATTTATTCTTTAAAAAGCTTATTTATAGTTAATTACTTATTTTTGTTGCCGCTTTTTAACAAAGTTATATAGTGTGTGTGTCTGAAAATTGTAAATTGTATATTTTCCAAGTTGCATATGAGTCTGGCTCTTTGAAACTATAAAAATGAACTAATTTGCCGGCTAAAATAAAAGTGTCTTTTTTGCAATTTTTAGGTATTTCTTCAAAATCAAAGCTTATTATTTTGTTGTAGCTTTTTATATTTATAATGCTTGAAAAGTCAATTTTGTGTACATAGTTTTTGCTTATATATCGGGCGGCTGTTAGCTCATCCCCCTTTTTTAAAGCGTTTAGAAAAGCTTTTACTGTGAATTCGCTATTCATAGAAGTTTGTATGAAAAACATTAAAAAACCCCCTAGAAAAATTTCATAAAAATAAAATATTAATTTTTATGTATGGCAAAGCTTGTTTTTTAAAACAGGCTTTGTTAATGGGGGTGTTGGGTTATAAATTTAGTATATGAGTTATTTTGTTCGTTAGTTCCTCAATATTCGTTCCTTTTTTTGCAGATAATTTAACCGTATGCTCGGCTTTATCATCTTTTAAAATAACATCTTTCACTAAATCAATTTTATTAAACACTGTTATAACTGGTATGCGAGTTGCTTCTAATGCTTCTAATGTTTCATATACAACTTTCATTTGCTCATAATGGGCTTCATTTGAGCTATCTACTACATGTAAAAGGCAATCCGCATAAATTAACTCTTCTAAAGTTGAGCGAAAAGCTTTTACTATTGCGTGTGGCAATTTTTCTATAAACCCAACTGTGTCTGAAATTAATATATTTTTTCCTTTTATATGAAGCTTTCTCGTTGTTGTGTCTAATGTAGCAAAAAGTTTATTTTGGGCTAACACGCCTGCATCTGTTAATGCGTTCATTAATGTTGATTTTCCTGCATTTGTATAGCCTATAAGTGCTACTGTTTTTTGCCCTGTTCTTTCTCTTTGCTTTCGTGTAGTGTCTCTATGGCTTTTTATGCTTTGCAAATCTTCATTTAATTTGTCTATTTTTGCTCTTATTTTTCTTCTATCAAGCTCAATTTTTTTCTCGCCTGCACCCCTTGTGTAGGCACCTCCACCAGAAGAGCCGCCCCCTATTCTTGAAAGGCTTACTCCCAAGCCTGATAAATGCGATAAATTATACCTAAGCTGTGCTATTTCAACTTGGGCAAGCGCTTCTGAGCTTTTCGCATTTTTTGCGAAAATATCTAATATTAACATAGTTCTATCTATTACTTTTGCATCTAAATTGCTTGAAAGGTTGCTTAGTTGGCTGCTCGTTAGCTCATCATCGGTTATTATTGCATCTGCTTGCAATTCTTCGATTAAATTTTTAAGCTCTTCTATTTTTCCTTTTCCAAAGTAAGTTGCTCTATGGGGTGCATCTAAATTTTGTACAAGCTCGCCTATTATTTCTAAGCCTGCTGTTTTTGCTAGTTCTGCAAGTTCGTTCATATTATAGTCTTTTTTTGTAGTGTTAACGCCTGCTAATATTACTTTTTCTTTTTTCTCGTCTGTACTATGCATATAACCTCCTACCCCTTTTTAGGGGGTTAATATTCAAATATTTTTATATCAAAATTTATTTTGTATATTTTTGAAATGCCTAAGCATTCTTATGATAAAACGGAATCTTGGCTAGGTTTTTAGAAATTCCCAAGTTTTGAGATGCCAAATTTATAACTTTGTTAAGTTGTTTTAATAAATTTAATCAGATTTAAAAATTACAATAAAAAAAGCCCTACTTATCACAAGCTGGACTTTCTTTAATATCGCTAACGAACCAATAGCTCAACAGAGTTTGTTAATAGGTCTGTATAGCTGTAAGAGGCAGTTTTAACGCCCGTTTCTTTACCACGGTTAAGCTCAATAGTGAAGATACTAGGGTAGACATTTGCAATTATACCCTCATTAACTGTAGATTTATTATGACGTTTATTCGATTCCAGTCGAACTTCTTTTCCAACTTGTTCTGTAATATACTGTCTTATCTGTGTTAAATTTTTCTCTATTACCATGTCTTCACCTCAATAAAGTTATTTGAGACTTTTTTTGTATACTTGCTAGTGATGATTAAAAAAATCCCACTATCATTATAACACTAAATTATCAATATGTCAATCATTTTTTTAGCTTTGAAGCCTTCAAATTTTTAGTAACTAAAAGCTAAATTGCTTCGCTTTGGAAAGTGCCGAAGCTTTTAAATAAGATGTTTTTAATTTGAAAAAAATAAAAAGCCTAGCTTCTACTTGGCATAGGGCTAGGCTTTTTATAAAACTCATAATAAAAAAATACATAGGAGAAGTGTTTTTCTCATAACATTATTATACTATAATTCACGCTGAATGTCAACCTCTTTTAAAATAAAATATAAAACACAAAAAAATGCAGCTTGTGTGAGAAATAAGGTTAATTTTCTGTTTTTTTCTGAAAAATCTATTGACAAACAGCATGCCAATGTGTTATAATTAACACATTATTTAAGAATTTGTAGTTTTCTAGTTAAACAGAGACAGCAATCTTAAAAATTATATGTTATAAAGGGGGATTATTTGATTATGTTATTATTTTCTTTATTTGTACCTTTTTTTAAATCAGAGCCTATAATTGATTGGTAGGCTTCTATTTAGAAAATATAATTAAGGAGAGAATCGAAGTGTTCTATATCTTAGATATTGTACTCCTTGCCCCTAGAGATTTTGTTGGTTGGGCTTAGATAAAATATAAGGCATTCGCTTAAATAGTGGGTGCTTTTTTAAGTTTTATGAAAAATAATTATTGGAGTTTAAAATTATGAATAGAGACATAAGAAAAAAATTAATAGAAGATTTTTTTGAGCTCGGCGGAAATAAAAACATAGATAGAAGCATTGCATTAGAAAAGAGAATAAAAAAATATTTTTCGGAAAATAAGAGCGAAGATAGAATATTATTAAATATTTTAGTGCTTTTAAGAATATCCGTTGAAGAACGCAATTTTAATGATTTTAAAGAAATGTGTAAAATGGCAATCCCTATAATAGAAAGTTTAATGAAAATAAGCATAGATAAATGGGAATTTGATGATGTTAGAATTGCTCAAGCTGTGCTTGTTTGGGCACAATCTTTTGAAGAATCAGACATGCTATGTAGAAAAGTTTTATCTGTTTTAAATAAATTTATAGACGTTAAACCAATATATATGATTAAATTTTTTATACATTCAAATATGACTAGCAGGCTTTTAAGAGCAGACTATACAGAGATAGACCATGAAAAAGAAGCAGACCGCTCTAAACTTTTAAATAAACTTTTTGAAGAGCATTTAAACCATGCACTAGCAATATGCAGCAGCAGAGGAAAAGAGCTTCGCCCTTATGAGCTTATTATTTTAATTAGAAAATCTATATTTGAAAGGGATAATGAAGAAGTAATTAACAATCTTGTCCGTCTCAGAGAAACAGAAGAAAAAGAGCTTTACATCATTATGAAAGACACTGTGAAATTTTATAGCTCTTTTTCAGGATTTAATATTACAAAAAAGCAATTTGATATTAGAACAGGCTCTAACATTAGGCACTATCGTGAACAATATGGAATGACTCTTTATGAATTAGGTGAGTATTTAGATTTAAGCCATAGCCAAGTTAGTGCATTAGAAAGGGGAGATAGAAGCATTTCAGCTTATTTATTATTAAAAATAGCAACTAAATTTTCAATTTCAACAGATAATATTTACTTTGGACCAAATAAGAAAGTTATTCATGATGATAAAGAAAAAACTAAAATTGAAGAATTGGCAATTAATGCAGTAGGCTTAGGCTCCGAAGGTGTTGGAGACCTTTGTGATATAGCAAAAATCTTGCATAGACAAAAAAGAAGATTAGAGAAAAAGCCAATATCATCTATTGCCGATGATTTTTAATTATTAAGCTAGCCATATATGAATAAACAAATCTCTTTCAAGGAATTATAGTTAATGGTAGTATATAAAAATGTTAGGAGAAGAGATTTTATGGCATTTAAACCTAAAAAAATCTTCTTCGATAAATTCTTAGCATTAATAATATTGCAGGCGTTAATTTTTAATAGCTTGCCAATTAATATATTAGCAGAAGTTAGTTCCTATGAAAGGGGATTTTCGGAAACTACCCAAAATAATATAGAATTTTACGAAGAAGATAACACCGATGACATTCCATATGAATATGAGAGAGTAGAAAGAGACGAAGAATATTATAGACACTACGAAGAAGATTATGATGATTCTTATCTATATGAGGGGTTATCACCAGAGTATGAAGCCCCGCCCGCCCGTATGAGCGATATAGAAATAATAAGTCTCGCTATATCTCCTATAAATGAAAACACAGTAGTCTATATAGACACTTTAGACCATCTTTTAGCTTTCCTTAATAGTTCCTTTTCTACAGATGGTAGAGATTTTACAAACGATAGTGGTCATTTTGTGTTAACGAGTAATATAACTTTAAATGTAGCTACTGAGGGAAGAAGGGGTGTTTTCACAGGGATTTTTGATGGGCAAGGCAACACAATAACTAATTTAAGATTAAGACCGCCTGGGAATTTTGCAAGGCAAGGCATTGGTTTTGTTCAATTGGCAGGTGAAAATGCTGTAATTAGAAACGTTAATTTTCATGAAACTAGTGCAGTTTCAGCCCCAGGCGATTTAACTAATTCATGGCTTGAAAATGGAATTGGTGCAGATTGGGAAAATAGCCAAACTGGTATTGGTATGGTTATAGGGCGTACTGTGGCTTATGATGGAAAAAAATCTATAGTTTCTATTTATAACGTTCATTTAACCGGTCAAATGACTATGGTTCAAAATAGACTTACAACCGCGGGCTATACTGCAAGAAGAATTGGCGGCATGGTCGGTCAAGTAGACCGAAATAGCGTATTAAACATTAGAAATGTGTCTATTCAAGATTTGGACATATTTGCTAATCCGCAAACGCAAAATAGAATTCATGCTGCTGGTGGTTTAGTCGGTGCTATTGAGGGCGGCACGCTAAATATTACTGCTAATGAGGGAGCTGTTAATTCTGTTTCTGTAATTATGCGTGGCGGTGGGCGTACTAATGTTGTTGCGGGTGTTAACCGTGGTGGTGGTGTTTTAGGCTTTTTATTTAATGGCCACGCCAATATAGAAAATACTGAAACTTTACCACCTTTAAACGCTGCAGGTGCCATTCGGGCTGCTAATGATGGCATTCACGCTATTCAAATGGGCGGTGGTATTGTCGGCGGTTCTGAAGTAACGGGTTCTATAGCTCTTAGAAATGTTACTAGTAATGTACACCGTGTAAGAGTTACTATGGCGGGCGGTGATACTTCAGCCAATGGGCGAGTTGGCGGGCTTATAGGGCGTGTCCGCAATACTGTAACTATTGAAAATTCAAGAAACTATGCAACGGTTTACCAATTAGGTGCTAATGCTGTAATTGGTGGGCTTATCGGCTATACTGGGCCTGTTTCTGTTGTACGGATAGAAAATAGTGCAAATGGCAGGTTTATACCAAACTTTGTTTCTGGCACTGGTAATGCAGGGGCAACAAACCCAGATGCTTTAATTGGTCAGCTTCGCCACTGGAATAGCTCCAGTTCTACTGGGGCAAATGGTTTCACACCAGGCGGGGGCAGTGCACACCAGCTAGGGCGTGCTGAAATGGGTGGTATTATTGGCCGCTCCAGAGGGAGGCTATATATAACCGACACTAGAAACTATGGTTTTATTAATAAAAGGCGTGCTAATAACAACAACACACACGTTGGCGGTATTATCGGTAGGCTTCATAGACCCCCTTCCGGTGAAGTTTTTATTAATGGTAATGTAGTTAACAGAGGTGAAGTGTTTCTTGGCGGGTCAGGCTCAGGGCTTGCACCAACTGCAAGGGGAAACATTGGTGGGTTAATCGGAACTATAACAGGTAATGGGAATACACGTATAGCTGTTAATGAAGCTGTAAATAATGGTCCTGTAGTTGGTGGTGCTAGAAATGGTGGGCTAGTTGGGCAAATAGCTTCTAACGGTGTAACTATATCTAATTCTTTTAACAATGGAGATACCGAGGGGGCACCCAATTGGGATACAGGCACAACAGCCGCAAGTGATAACCGACCCGCTGCAACTGCTGCCCGGGCTAGCGTCGCTAGTGCTGGTGGTATAGTTGGGCTTGCAAGCGGAACTAGGCTTACAATTACTAACACAGCAAATAGCGGTGTAGTTTCTATAAGAGCGGCGGCTGCTGCCCAAAGACCAGCCAATTCTGGCGGGCTAGTTGGGCAAATAGCAGGTGCAAATGCTTTTCTTAGAGATGTTTCAAACTATGCTGCTATAAACGGGCGTGAAAGAACTGGTGGTATAGTTGGGCGTGTAGTCGGTGTAGATGCAACTATTACTAATGCATTGAACTATGGAACTATTACTACACACACAGCCGCAAACCCTGTTGGTGGTATAGTTGGGCGAAGCGAGCGGCGAAACTTAGTTATAAGAAATGCAGGAAATTTTGGTGTTATAGGCGGTGGAAGCGGTACTGGCGGGAATAGTGCTTCTGGTGGTATTCTCGGGAGAGACCAAGGGGCTTCCACACGTGTTTTG
>WRFW01000148.1 GCA_009787435.1 Defluviitaleaceae bacterium | reverse complement strand
TGGACATAGCTTTATGCTGCACCAAGAAACAGTATATATTACTAATACACCTCCAGTTTTCATGGGAAACTTATCGGACATATTCCTTAGAAGTTCAAACCCAAGATTAGTAGACTTAAACAGCTTATTTTATGATGCCGATAGCCATAGTTTAAACTTTCAAGTACTAGGCGAAAACGTAAGCCAAACAGATGATTTTCTAATGATAGACTTGCAAACTATACAAAATTTAAGCTTTACAGTAATCGCAACAGATGAAATAGGTGCTTACTTAGAGCAAAGCTTTAATATTAGAGTAGTTTCATTTTGGACTTATTACCAAACAGCATTTTTAATTATAGGAATTATATTTCTAATATTGCTTTTAATATATCTTCTATTTACTAGGCGAATTAAAGGCGAGCCTGGGGCAATAATTCCCGTTCTTTATAACAACCATCTTTTTAAAGATGCAAGATTTGAAGGCTATTTTTTAAACACTTTAAGCGGAAATGATATACCTATATTAAACTGGGGAGCTGCCTACATAGAAAATAAAAATATAATTTCACTAGGCGAAATGTTTAATATGCTTGAAGTAGAAGAAAGATTGCCAGAAGCCCATAAAATTTTCTTTGAGGCGGGAAATAACAATACAGTTATATTCCATCATATGACTAATTGTGTAGTAAGCTTAGGCAAAAAAGATATACCCAAAGGCAAGAAAGAAGTTCTCAAATTTGAGAGCAAGCTATATATAGTCTTTGAAGACCATTCAACAGAAATAGAACTGAGATATAAAAGAGTTAGAAAAAGCTTGCGTTGGGCACAATCGTCTTCAGCGATTATATAGCAGGGCTTTATTTCTTTTCAAAAATTTAAAAGGAGGTGGCAAATTATAAACTTAGAACGCCTTAAAAGAATATCAAACTTAGATGATAGAAAACTAGCAAGAGAAATTTTTTATAACATACACGAAAAAATAGCTGCTGATAATCTATCTCTATACTCTATTTTAGAAAAAGAGATATACGAAGAAATAAAAGACCCATTAGAAAAATTTTATATTTACACTACTATGGAACATAAGCAAAATATAAACCCTAATGATGAATTTATGCAGCCTATGCTGCAAGAAAATAATAGCATATTTTTAGATTGTGATTCTAATAAATTTGAAGAACTACTGTCTTCTAATAAAGTTTATAAAGGCACTATAAAAACTGCTGAAAATTCTTATAACATAAGAGCAACACTTCAGCAGAGCAGTAAATATATAAACCAAATACAAAATCTTTATGAGATTTTCAAAATAAACAATTTAGAATGGCACACAGTAAACTGCCCGCACATTTACAGATTTGTAGATATTATCTTTGATGATTTAAACCTAGAAGAAGACATACTAGAAATCGATTTAGACTTAGAAGAATACGAACAGTATAAAAGAACTAATTTAGTGCCTCTTTGGAATGTTAGTTTCTTAAAAATGAAAGATGAATCATTCTCAATCACCGAAGATGGCATGAATTACGAACACTATTTAACTATATCTGAACAAAATGGCTACTTAGTAGATAAAGGTAATAAACATTATTTGTCTTTCAAACGTGAAAAAAATAAAATGATAATTTTATCAGATTATGATAAGCCTTTATTATGGGATATTGTAGTCATTAACAGTAGAGATATCGAAAATACAGACGAGATAAAAAGTACAAAAAATTTTGATATAGAACCATATTCAAATTTTTTAAATAATAGTGTCTACAGTTATGAACTTAATTCTAACAATCGAAATTTAAGTTTTTTAAGCCGTTTTGCTATTTTGAATGAAGCTATTAACCCAACTAAAGGAGAAGTTTTAAGGTTAGTTAAACTTTATGAACTTTCAAAACAGTTTGACTTTTTAGATATTCAAATTTTAGACTACTATACTAAGCCTATAAAAACAATCAATTTTAATAATTTTATACCGGATGATATAAGATTAGAAAGCTATAAAAAAATAATGCTAATAACATTCAAAAATAAGTCAAACATAAAATCTTTACAGTATGAGAAAATAAGCTTTTTCACCTCAGAAATACAGCTTTATTTTCCACAATATAATTGCATAGGAACATTATTAGGAGGGTTAAATGGATAAAACCGATGAGCAAATAATTGCTTTAAAAAATCAACAAGAGAAAAAAGATAGAGATATTTTAAAAGATGGAGCTATTATAAATGATAATATTTCTCATTTTAAAGAAGTATCAATTTTAGATAGCAAATTAATTATTGAAGTTCCAAATAATTTTGAAGAAATGAATTTAGAAATAGCAAAAATTAAATATCCATCTGAGCAACGCCCGCAATATATTATGACTAACCCCTCAACTTCAACTAATATTGGGCTAAGTCTTTTAGACCATCCGATTAATGAAACCCAAGTAGAGGAGGGCAGTGATGAACTGAAAAGAGTTTTAAAAGCTACAAACCCAGCTATAGAATTTTATAAATCTGGTGTAGAAAAACTAGAAGATTTAAAAATATCTTGGTTTGAATATAAAAGTTATGCAATAGACGACCAAATGTATAATATAATGTTTGTTTCTTCATATGAGGGAAAATTTCTACACGGAAACTTTAATTGTAGATTTAGCGAACATACTGAATGGAGAGAGCCAGCACTTACAATAATAAAAAGTTTGAAAATTAATAAAAAGGAGGAACTAAAATAAAATGAGAGATGATAATTTGAAAATAGAACCATTTGAAATACTAAAGCTGCACTCAGTTACAGCGAAACAAGCAGAAAGTGAACACGGTGTTTTAAAGCTAGTAGGAACTATCCCAGAACATAAAGAAAGTGAGTATCTTGCAATGGGTTTTAGCTCTGCATCTGTTAAAATATATATTACTCAAAAAGACGGTTCAGAACAAATTTGGTTTGATGGAGTAATTACAGAGCTTGAAATAGAAACAGACAACGAACAAAAAGTATTATTTGTAACAGCAAAAACAGGCACTTGTTTAATGGATATTTCATTACACACTAGAACATATCAAGAATCAAGTATTACTTATGATGAAGTTTTAGCTTCATATACAAATGATTATCCATCTGGAAGCTTCATAATGAAGAAAGGCAGTGGAACGCCTATAAAAAAACTAATAATGCAATATAGAGAAACTGACTGGGAATACACAAAACGCCTAGCGACGCATTTTAATACACCAATAATTCCAGATTTTAAAACAGGTGGAACAAAATATTATTTTGGAATAACCGACAGCGGATCAGTAAAAACGATAGAAACAAGAACATATAAAGTTAGAAAAGATATAAAGGAATTTCAATATAAAAGCAAAAGAGGAATGGATATATCAGAAATGGATTGTATTTACTACTTGTTACGCTATAGAGATGTTTATTGTTTAGGTGATAATATAATTTTGAATAAAAAACCTTTATATGTAAGCAAGATAGATACTAAATTAGAGGGGCATGAACTTTATCACACATATCACTTAAAAACATTAAGTGGGTTTAGAGTTCCTAGAGAATGTAACACGGGCACTATAGGTGCATCTTTCTACTCAAAAATTTTAGACGTAAGAAAGGATGAAGTTAAAATATCCGTAAACCTTGATGAAAATAAAGCTAGCTGCGGTACTAGGTGGTTTCCTTACTCAACACCTTATTCCACGCCGGACGGCACTGGTTGGTATGCAATGCCTGAAATCGGCGATGATGTTCGTCTATATATTCCAGATGAAGAAGAGGGTGGGGCGTATGTAATCAGTTCTACACATTTAGAATCTTCCGCTGGGGATGAGCGTGTAAACCCAGATTTTAAATCTATAATGAATAAATACGGCAAAGAAGTTTTATTTACCCCCAACTCTTTAACTTTCACAAATAATAAAGGTATGTCTATCCAACTTTTAGATGAAGAAGGAATAAAAATTATAAGTGATAAAACCATTCAAATACAATCAGAAGAGTCTATAAATATAGTTAGCACGCAAGATGTAGTTACTGTGTTATCGCCTGAAAAGATTTTATTACAACAAGACGAGGTAATTACAGAGTTAAAAGAAAATATTTCGTTTGAAGCTGCACAAGTGCATATAGATTAGAGGCTTAAATATGAATAGAAAAGAAGAAGTGATTAACTTAGCAGAAAATTTTCTACTTAGAAAAATAGAGCCAAATTTTAATAAACTAGAAAAATATTTGGAAGAAAATAAAGAATTAATAGTAGAAAACTTTTCTGAAAAATTAAACGAACTATTTGAACTAGCAATAATACAACAAAAGGCTAGTATAAAAGAGCCTATTGAGTATATGTATATATCATTTTTACGTTCAAGTATGCTAGTAGAATCATATGAATTTTGCATAGATTTATTTAATGAAATGATATGGTTGGATAAAGAAGAAACGACAATATATTTTCCTCTAAAATTTATTTTCCAATATATAGACCAAGACATTGAAGATATGAAAAGCTTTGTAAATAGAAAAATACCGCAATTTAATTTAGATGAGCTTAAATATCAGTATTCCCAATGCTATATTCCATTTGCTGCACTTGTAATAAATAAAATTATAAATGAAGCTATATCAAAAACAAATTTTTATATGTTACAAATTGCTGAAAGCTTTAAAGTGTTATTTGGTGGATATATGGAAAAAGGAGAAATTATTCACATAATTAATAGAGGTGCAGCGGTATGAAATATTTTCTTTTAGATATAAATAGAAACTTGCTAAAATCACCACGTATTCTAAGTAGCTTTGGAGTAATTAATAAAAGAGATGTAAACTTAAAAGACCACAAATCTATAGAAAAAAGAACTTTATTTTATATTGAAAGCAACCTTGAAACAATTTTTACTGGGGTAATAGTAAGGCCATTTTTCATGTTATCTGAAACGCTATTTGATATAACAAAGAAGTATGAACCAAAGTTAATAATGAAGCAAATAATACTTTTAGACGTGGAAAATAAAATTTCTAACCTTTATTATATGCCTATACTATCTAAAATAGACTGTGCAGTAAATATTACAAAAGATAAGCCAACAAAGCCTATTTTAAATAAAAAGAAGCTTCCAAAGAAAAGCATATTTGAAGTAAAAGGTTTTGGTTTGCCTGTTGTTAGGTTAGATTTAGCAGAGAGTTTTTTAAGAAGAGAAGAAAGAGGTGTCAATTTAATACCTTTAGAAGTAGAATAAGGGAGGGCAAAATATGTCTTTGCTAGGGAGAGGTTTAAGAGCGGCTAGCAATTGGGTTTCTGAAAGAATAGAAGTTAGAAATAGTTACATCGGAGATGGAACTTTAGCAACCCATGGAAGTCAAGTAGATATGGCTGCCAGTGAGTTAGATAGCCGTGTGGAAGATTTTTTAGCAGAACGTGAGGAAGCGAGAGCAGAGCACGCAGAATATTTAAGAGAAAGCGAAGAGCACGATTTTGGAGAGGAAGACGAGCTTTTTATACAAGAAGAATATTTAGTAAGAGGGGCTGATTTATTTTGTACTTATGGCAGCCACACAAGGAAATTAAACTTGCCAAAATGCCACGGCGTGTACATAACAGATGCCCCAGTAATACACGAATTAGATTGTGTGCCTATAGAAAATATATCAAGCTTTGGTGTGTGCAGTGCTGCTGGTATAACTAACGTTAACCCAACACCGCCAAATGTTTTACTAGAGAAAACGATATACAACGAATATGGTGAAGCAGTAGGCACAGAAAATGTAAGGGGTAGGGCTTGTACACCCCAAATAGCAAGCACGTGGCTAAACACCTATGATGATACTAGAATTGTAGATAATGGCAGGCATAACCCTAGTGATAGGCTGCAAGACGAGCCAGAGGGTTACCCAGCAGTAACTACGGAATCTTTTATAGTATGTGCTTGCGGCGGCATTATACAGCCTATTACATCTGGGCAAAATAGAGAAGAAGTAATTCACGAAGCGGCAGGAAAGAAAGCCAAGTTGATGGCAATAAAAGGAGCACTTGCAGGCAAGCCTAATATATTAGAGCATGAAGATGAGGAGGCTGAACTCTTAACAGCTAATGCGTTTTTTGCAGATTGGGACTTTAATATTGGTAGTGATTTAATTAGTGGTTTAAATACTGATGGAAGTAGTGAAACAGATTTTACTCTTTTTGGAGCAAATGCAGGAGTTAGAGCAGGTTTATTAGAATTGTATACAAATAATAGACATTTAAATTTTAATGCAGAATTAGTTAGTGCAAATGCAGGTACTGTATTTAGTTTAAGTTCAGATGGCTTGGAAGTAGGAGCTGGTGCCATGGCGTCTTTAGTATCAGGTGGTGGAGACCTTGCAATACCAATTCCTTGGACGAATTTTCAAATATCATTAGGTGTTGAAGGGCATATAGCAGGAGTTGGCGGAGAGATTAGTAAAGAGATAACCCGAGGGGGAGGTCGAATAACTAAAAGAAAAGCGCTTTTTCTTGGTGTAGGGTTAAGTATAGGCTGGGGTAGAAGAGATGATTAGTTTGGGAGAATTTAAATGAAGCTAGAAATAAAAAGAAAGATTAGACATTTAGAAGAACAAAAAAAAGGATATATATGTGATTATATAGTTAATAATGGTGAATGGGTAGGTCGTTTAGAAATAAAAAAAATTTTTCTTTTAATCGGTTTCTTTAATCTTAAAACGTATACTGTTGAAAACTTAGATGATGGTAATAACTATAAATTTAAGTTAAAATTTTCTTTAAAAGATTTCCCATTTTTTATAGGTTTTCACTATATAAAGAATAACACTATTAATGGTGGAATATTCCCTAATATAGATGGAGAGCGTTATAGATTAGGACATCACTATAATGTTAAAAAAAATAATGATGGCTTAATTTTTACTTTATCCAAAAATGAAAATCAAATCGCCTTATTAAAAGGAACTGATAAATTTAAAAAAGAGCGTTCTTACACTATGCATTATTCTAAAGGTGAGCAAGAGCAAATATTATTATTAATAGCAATGATGTGGGATAATAATAGAGGATATGGTTATAATTTCACTCCCTATAGAAAAAGTGAAACTATGGTAGTGTCAACAGGATTAAAAAAAGAAGCTCATAGTGTAGACTGGAAGCCAAATTATTAAGGAAAGGAAGTTGTGGTATGAAAAAATATCTACCCATAGGTAGTGTTATACGTATACAAAATAATAAAAAAAAATTGATGATATATGGTAGGAGGCAAACTTCTAAAAAAAATGGACAAGAATATGATTATATA
>WRFW01000147.1 GCA_009787435.1 Defluviitaleaceae bacterium | reverse complement strand
TGTTTTTACTCTCATATACGCCGTGTAATTTTTTATATAATTATCATATCCTATTTTATTTCTTATATAGTCTATAGCTTTTGTTGGCGAAAGCTTTTTAAGCCTATCTAAATGAAATGCCAATTCTGTTATTCTATCTTGCTGGTGTTCCTTAAGAAGCTTAGTAACTTGCAAAGATTTTATTAGTGGATTTTCATCTTTTTCAAAAGAACTTATAACCGCTTTATTAATATATCGCATAGGCTTATTTACTACCCTTGATAAAGCTTCATTATCATAGTTATTTAAAGCATAAGCCATATAAGATAAAATATCTTTTGAAACAAAATGTTGATACATGGTCGGCATATCATCTTTAATTTGATAAGGAATATTATGAACTGCAAAGCTTTCTGCAAACGCACGGGCTTGTATGTTCGTGCGATATATTATACAAATTTCGCTCAAATTTAAATCTTTATTATTTTCTAATTCAGCTCTTATTTTAGAGGCAATATGATTTGCTTCATCATTCACTGTCTTAGCTTTAATTAAAACAGGTGATTTGCCCTCTTTATTTGTTCCTTTTATAGTTTTATCGTATCTTATTGTGTTAAACTTTATAATGCGATTAGAAAGATTAATGATTTGGTTAGTAGAGCGGTAATTCACATCTAAAATAATTTGTTTGGCATTTTCATAATCTTTATTAAAGTTTAAAATAAATTCTGGTCTGGAGCCTCTAAAATGATATATGCTTTGGTCGTCATCGCCTACTATGTAAATATTTTCTGTTGATAAAAGCCTAACTATATTATATTGTATTCGGCTAATATCTTGGAATTCATCTATCATTATGTATTTGAATTTGTTTTTCCATTTATTTAATATTTTTTCATTTTGAAGCAGCTCATAAGTTTTTGTTAGCATATCATCAAAATCTATTTTGTTTTCTTCTTTTTTGTGGTTTTCATAGTGGTTATAAAGAATTCTAAAATCTCTGCTTTCTATTCCAAAGCTTTTATAGCTTTCTATATCTAATTGGTCATTTTTTATTAATGAAAATTGTAAAAATATATCATTCAATAAATCTTCATCGTATTCTGAGCCAAGTTCTTTTAATTTTTCTTTAATTAAATCTTTTCTATTTTCTTCTGTAACCATGTTGTCTAAGGAAATATTTGTGTGAGTTCTTAAAATTTTGAAAAAAAGGCTATGAAATGTTGAAAAGGTAACAGGCTCTTCGCCTAGCTTTTTATATCTTAAACCCATATTAATTGCAGCTGCCTTAGAATAAGTAACAACTAGTATCTCACTAGGTTTTATGCCGTTTTCAACTAAATATTTAACTCTATGCACTATTACAGTAGTTTTGCCGCTTCCTGGCCCTGCTATAACTATCATAGGTCCATTTTTGTGAATAACTGCTTTTTGTTGCGAAGAATTTAAAAAATCTATGCTTGACTTTTTCATATAAATAGTATACCATATTTATAGAGGAATTTAAAGAAAAACTTTTAAAAAAGTCTAAAAAAAAGAGAGGTGATTTTGATTAATTTTAGTGTAATATTAATTCCAATACTTTTTTCACTAGGAATTGGTATAATGTTTAAAAGCATTATTTCTGGCAGGGGCAATAACCATAGAAAAGAGTTAAAGAATCTGCTTAAGGAAGAAGCTTTGGCAAATCGCTCAAAAAATATTGAAATTCCCGAAAATTTATTTATAAATCCCAAGGAAGACTTTTCATTTAAAGATTCCCTGCAAAATGAGCTTCTACAAAAATTGAAAATTTCCGTCTCAAATAAAGCAAATAGTTTAATGATATTTCCTCAAAAAGAACCAAATATACAATTAAAAAAGAAATATGGACCTTCAACTATAAAAAAAATAGCCCTCTATGAGGGTAATTATTATCAATATGTTCATAGTTTGAATATGTTTGCTGAGGCTTTAATTAGAGAGGGGCTTTATCAAGAAGCTAGAGAAGTTATAGACTATACTATAATTCATATGAAAAGCGATTTGAATAAAAGTATAGAACTTAGAGACGGTATTTATAAAAAAATTAGAGAAGGAGAAAATTAAACAATGGATGAAAAAAAACTTAACAAAAAAAAGGGCGAGGCGGCTAAAGTTCTTGAGCTTATGGGACTTTTGCCTAATGTGAAAGGGTACCCCTATACTATTACAGCAATTACTTTATGCCTTGAAAGAATGGATAGATTGCAAAATATAACTACCGATTTATACCCTAGGGTTGCCGAAATTTACGGTGCAAAACCACACCAAGTTGAGCGGGCAATAAGATATGCTATAGAGCTTATTTGGAATAGAGGCAACCCTGATATATTAAAAGAAAGATATGGTCAAGAATTAACACTTTTTAAAGGCAAAAATAGACCAACAAATGCTCAATTTATAAGCTTTTTAGTTACAAAAATAGCCGATAATTGAATATATCAAACTGGCTTATATAATTTTAGAAAACTAGCATAGATATGGCAATTCTTTGTGCTAAAGTGTACATAGAATATTGGACAAAATTTTTATTATTTTTAATGAATTTATCAAAATATGAGTTAAATTAAAAGTATTAAGAATTATTTTTAGTTAAAAAATAAAACAAAAGAGAGGTATTGTTAAGAATTATGGAACATATTAAAAATGAATTGATAGACCAATTTTTCAAGCTAGATGGAAAGAGTAGAAAATCTGAATTAAAGAAAATTCAGAAAGAGTTACTAGCATTCCAAAAAAAATATAATTATGATTTTCAAGTAGATGGTGCTATGCTAGTTTCAAAAATGTATCTAGCTAAGATGGAAGGGGTCAGTTATTCAGAAATATCTGAAATTATTTACCCTGTAGGTAAGAGATTGGAAAATATCATGATTTGGGAGTTAACCGATATAAGGCTTTTAGCTTTAACTGTATCTTATAATCGTGATTACTTAAAAATTCCAGATCTTATAGATAAAGCTGTTGTTGAATTAGAACGCTATAAAGATAGTGAACTTTATGAAGATGTTAAAATCTCTCTTTATTTTAACACAATTTTTAGATTTTTAAAAGTTAGATTTGAAGAAATCGATTATACAGCCGAGGATAATAATTTTAACATATTAGAACAGCGATTTTTGGAATATTTTGAAAAAGGAATAAAATTGTGTGAAGAAAGCAAAAATCATACTCACAATTTTATAACTAAAAAATCTTTTATAGCTAGAAAAGCTGCTTTCAAAAAAGAAACTGAACTTATTCAAGAGACTTTAGAAGATATAAAGAAAGTAGATAGAATAGTTTGGAAGAAATTAAACGATGAAATTAACACTTATAGCAAAGGCATGGGCAGCTTCATAGCTAAAAGTCAATTCAATTCAATGATTGGTAAACACCTTAAAGAATTGCGACTAGAAAACAATATGAGCCATGAAGATATAGGTGCTTTAATTAACATGAAGCATACAAATATAGGTGCATATGAGCGTGGTGAGCAAAGTGTAGCGGCTATTACAGTTTATAAGCTATCAACTATACTTGATGTAGAAATTGGTAGGCTTTATTTTGGCAAAGAAGGTGAGTTTAAAAAAGTGGATGAGAGAACAGCTATAATTAATAAAATTATACCTGCTCTTTCTACATTGCCAAAAGAAAAATTAGAGCTAATTAAGGATTTAGCTATTGACCACAGTAACGTTTAAAAATTTAGCTAATAATTAATGCAAACTAAATACAGGTTGAAAAAATTTAACCTGTATTTTTGGTTTTCAAAAGTTTATTATAGCACAATTGGAAATTTATATTCTATATTGTTTCTTTTTCCAGTTGCACCGTAAAAAATATCGCTTATGTAAATCTCTTTTTCGATTAGCGTATGATTTTCATTTTTTATGTTAGTAATTATCTTTATGTTTTTTTTGATAGCTTTTAAATAGCTTTGCTTTTCTTGTTTAAACCCTAAAACTCTAACAAATGGAATTTCAAAGTCAATATTTTCAGCTTTTATATTCAAAATTGTATGAACTATAGCCCTTTGAATTCTAGTTTTCGTGTAGTTTTTGCAAGTTATTTCGGCAACTAAATCTTCTAAAAGAAAGCTTTTTGATTTTTTAATTCGATTGTATAATTCAATATTTAAATCAAAAATATTTTCTGCATTTTTAAAATTATAATGAAATAATTGGCTAAAATCATTCAATGTAACTAACTTGTTATTTTTCAGTTTTTCAAAAGTGTTTTGGGGTACAGCTTTTCGCACTTCATTCCAATTTTCATCTTTCAAAAGCTCTCCAATTTTTGTTGCTGAAGTTAAATTTTGGTTTCTTTCTATTAAATATGGTTTAATATGTTTGGGTAGGTGTTTTAAATATTCAATTGCTAATATATTATTTGGGCGGTTTAATATGCCTTTATCTACAATAAGTGCATTTTCTCTAGCCTTTGGAAAGTTTAAACCTCTTTTTAAATTTGATTTTAAATCACTTTTAAATTTAACTGTTTCATTAATTAAATTTTTTGATATTTCAATTAATTTTTCTATATTTGTGTGTTCTGCACCAAAAGCAAGGGCGTTTATCCCCGATTTTTCTAATAATTTCACTGAATAATTTGAAAAGTATTCAGCACTTGCCGTGCTATAAAATGTTGGTATTTCTATAACTATATCTATTCCATTTTTTAATGCTAGTTCAGTTTTATCATATTTATTTATTTTTGAAGGCAGCCCTCTTTGTGCGAAATTGCCAGATATAGCAGCTATAGTAATTTCAGCTTTTGTAATTTTTTTTGCACAATTTATGTGATGTATGTGCCCATTGTGTAATGGGTTATATTCTGCAACTATTCCTAAAATTTTCATCTCTTTACCTCAAAATTTTTATAGATATAGTTTAGCATATGTGGTATAATAATAACAAGTAGTTTTTGAAAAAAATATTGAACTTTTGATTGAAAACTTTTAATAAACTTAAGCCAAGGGGAAAGACCCGAAAAAGAATTTTTTTATAGTTTTTAAAAATGAGGTTTTATGCTTAAAATAACGGATGAAGAATTTGAGCTTTTTAGAGGATTAATAAAAAAGAAAATGGGCATAAATCTTAGCACTGAAAAAAAATCACTTGTTTTTTCACGCCTTAGGCCTTTGA
This sequence comes from Defluviitaleaceae bacterium, assembly GCA_009787435.1. Classification (GTDB taxonomy): domain Bacteria; phylum Bacillota; class Clostridia; order Lachnospirales; family UBA5962; genus WRFW01. The sequence goes on along the minus strand of WRFW01000147.1, from coordinate 2,068 downwards.
TTGCTGAATTAGAGCTCAGTAGTTTCAGTGAATACTATGAAACGCTTCTAAAAGATAAAAACACTGAAATAACAAAAAGTTTTATGGATAGAATATCTACTAACCACACTTTTTTTATGAGAGAAGCTAGCCATTTTGAATATTTTAAAAATGTTGTGCTTCCTAAAATTGAATTAAAACATAAAGGCTCTAAAGATATTAGGCTTTGGTGTGCTGCTTGCTCTAGCGGGGAAGAAGCTTATACACTGCAAATACTTCTTCAAGAATATTTTGAAGATAAGCCAAGCTGGAATTTAGAAATCTTAGCAACCGATATCTCAAATAATGTTTTAAATAAAGCTTATAAAGGTGTTTATCCAAAAGAAAGTATAGATGATTTGCCGGTAGAATGGCGAAAAAAATATTTTGAAAAATTTGATGAATTTAATATGGTTGCAAAACCTATATTGCGTAAAAATATAACTTTTTCAAGATTTAATTTTATAGAAGATGAGTTTAATTTTAAAAAACCTTTCCAAGTTATATTTTGTAGAAACGCTATGATTTATTTTGACACGCCAACTAGAAATATTTTAGTTAAAAAATTTTATTCTGTAACAGAAGATAGCGGATATTTATTTATAGGGCAATCTGAAAGCCTTGGGCATGCAGATTCAGAGTATAAATACCTCTTGCCAGCGGTGTATCAAAAGTGATATAATATATATTGTGATACATGGGCAAATTATTAAAGAGAAGCTTTATAAAGTGAAATTTAGCACCTCTAAAAAGTTTAAGTTTTTTTAAAGGTGCGTTAAAGATAGCCCGTTCTTTGGGCTTTTCAAGGGTGAGCTAAAAACGACCAAAGGAAGTTTTTAGAGATAACCAATTTAGTTATTATTAATAATTAATATATGAAAAAACGGAGGCAAAAATGAACGATATAGATAGAGAATCAATGCTTGGTATGTTTACTCATGAAATGGGCATTTTAGTTGAACAGCTTGAAAATACTATGATAGCGGTTGGTGATGAATATACACAAGAAACAATTAATGAAATATTTAGAATAATGCATACTATAAAAGGTTCTGCTTCTATGATGTTATTTCATACTTTGGCAGATGTTACCCATGTAATAGAAGACCTTTTCTTTTTCCTAAGAGAAGACCCAAATATAGAAGCCGATTTTGACTACATAACAGACTTAGTGCTTGAAGTTGTTGATTTTGTTAAGCTTCAGTTAGAAAAAATAGAATTAAATGCTGAATTAGATGAAAAGCCTATGGAGCTTGTTAATAATATTAAAAAATGTTTAGCGGATTTAAAAGGGGAATCACCTGAAGAAGAAAATATTAAAGAAGATTCCCAATCACCGGAGATTAAAGAAAAAAGTAATGAAAACACTTCAAATTTAGGAAGTTTTAAAGCACACATATTTTTTAAAGAGGGTAGCGAAATGGAAAATGTTCGTGCTTTCACTATGGTTCATAATTTAAAAGAAGTTGCAACAAATATAGTTACAACCCCTGAAGATATAATGAACGAAGATTCAGTTGCTATAATTCAAAAAAATGGTTTCAGCATAAATTTCGAAAGTAGCCTTTCATTAGAAAAAATTAAAGATATTTTAGATAGAAGTATATATATAAAAAAGCTTAACATTGAGGAACTAGAAAAAGAAGTTAAAGAAGCACCTAGTTTTAAGAATGCTTTTTTTGTACGTTTTAGCTTTCATGAGGGGGCTGAAATGGAAAATGTTCGTGCATACACTTTTCTTTACAACTTTGGTGATAAAATACACGTTGTTTCTCAAGAGCCAGAAAATTTACTAGATGAAACTACTATAAATATAGTTCGGGAAAGAGGCTTCTCAGCTGAAATTACTACTAATTTAACTTATAAAGAAATAGAAGAAGCACTTGAAAGCACAGCCCATTTAAAAGATTTTGCCCTTGAAGAATATACAAACTTTAAGCAAGAAGAAAAGCAAATTGAAGAACCTAGTAATATAGAAGAAGCAGAACAATTACAAGCTGAAGAAACTATCCCAGTTCAAAACTTAGAGCAAGCTGAAACAGTTAAGGCA
>WRFW01000146.1 GCA_009787435.1 Defluviitaleaceae bacterium | reverse complement strand
TGAACAGAGGAACTAACACAGTTGCCCCTGTTTCTACTATAGCCGGTTTAGTGCCGCCGCCAGAAGCAGTGTTGCCTTTTATTCCTGGTTCTGTTTCAGTAACTTCTAAATCTACATTTTGTGGCGGCTCTATTGCAAATACTTTTTCATTGTGGCTTAGCATTTTTACTGTTTCATTTTCTTTTACAAATTTTAAGCTATTGCCAACATCTTTTAAGTTTAGTTCAATTTGGTCATAAGTTTCATTGTCCATAAAGTGAAATGTGTCTTCATCTCTATATAAGTATTGCATATTTTTTCTTTCGATATGTGCATTAGGGAATTTTTCCTCTGGTCTGAAAGTTCTTTCTACTATAGAGCCGCTTTTTAAATTTTTAATTTTAGAGCGAACGAAAGCAGGCCCCTTGCCCGGTTTCACGTGTTGAAACTCCAACACAACAAAAATATCATTTTCTATTTGAACTGTTAGTCCGTTTTTAAAATCTCCTGCTTGTACCATTTTTAATCTCCTCAATAATTTTAATAGATATAGTTAATTTTTATTAATAAAGCACAAAGGCTTTTATATCTAGCGAACGACTTAGCCACTGCTTTTTAAAGTGAGCAGATATAAAAGCCTTTATAATTTTTATTATACTAATATTTAATTATTTCATATATATTTGTGCCCCCTGCTCCTAAAGTAACAGTTATTCTTATTCTATAAGAACTGCTGCTGCTTTTATTGCTAAGCCAAATTGTGCCTGCCCCTGAAGCAGTCCCTCTAACTGTGAAACTTAGGGGTCTACTTTCATTAAAGGTGCTTTCTTGCTCAAGAAACACATTTCCATAAATATTTTCTTTTCTTAATGTGTTCCATATTCCTAATTCAGGCTCATATTGTATTTTATAAAAATTTGAACTAATATTAAAGGCTAGTCTATGTCTCATACTATATGTTAAGCTTCTATTTTGGGTATACCTAATATCCGATTGAACAAGGCTTGCAGCACGCAAAAGTTCGGTTTCTTTGCTATCACCTGCAGTAATATTAATAACACCAAATATCACTATAGATAAAATAGCCAACACTATAATAAGTTCTAAAAGGCTTATTCCTTCATTTTTTCCTTTGAAGCAATATTTTTCAAAACTAAAACTAATATTACTTTCTCTTATGGCTTTTTTCAATTGTCTTTAGCACCACCTTTTCAGGCAATCTTTTAAGTTTAACTGTAAACTCATCTCTATTTGCTAAAGGTTTTGTTAAAATAGAGAAGACCCCGGCACGGTTTGCACACCAAACGTCTGTGAAAATTTGGTCTCCAATTAGAGCAGTTTCAATTGGCTTAGCATTTAAATAACTAAGCACCATATTAATCCCTTTTAACCTAGGCTTACCCGCTTTATAAACAGCATAGAAGCTTAGATTTTCGCTAAATTTTTCAACACGTTCTTTTCCGTTGTTTGAAATGAATGCAATAGAAAAACCCTTATTTTTAAGGGAAGTTAAAAAGGTTATAACTTCTTCAGATGGCTTTTCTTCTGTGAAAATTGCTAATGTGTTATCAATATCAAATAGCAAGTTTCTTATACCTTTTTCCCACAAAAAATCATAAGGCACTTTTTTGAAATTTTCAGCGTATAATTGAGGATATAGTATTTTAAATTTTTTCATAATTTTTATTATTTGTTTACAAACTTATTTTAATCTATTTTTCACGTAATGTCAAGAGCCTATCTTTTGATTTATTAAAAAACATTTTCCCGGGTCCTCTTTTATTTAAAAGCTCTCTTTTTGCTTCTCTAGGCAATTTGCTAATTTCTATACATTCAACAGTGCAGCAATTTTCAAATTTAGATTTGCAAGCTTCGCATTGAATAAAAAGCATATTGCAATTAGTATTTTGGCAATTAGTATGTGTGTCGCAAGCAGTGCCGCATTGGTGGCAAGTCGCTAAAATATCTTCTGTAATACGCTCTGCCATGCGTTCGTCAAAAACAAAGTTTTTACCTATAAATTTTAAAGGCAAACCCTCTTTTTTCGCTTGTCTAGCATATTCTATCACGCCGCCCTCAACGTGGTAAACATTTTTAAACCCATTATGAAGCATATAAGCACTAGCTTTTTCACACCTTATGCCGCCAGTGCAATACATAATTATCTCTTTATCTTCGTTGCCTTTTAACATTTCAGCAGCCATAGGAAGCTGTTCTTTAAAAGTATCTGAGGGAATCTCAAGAGCATTTTCAAAACGCCCAACTTCATATTCATAGTGATTTCTCATATCTACAAATATTGTGTTTTCTTTTTCTATCATTTCATTTACTTCATGTGCTTTAAGATATTTTCCTGTTTTATTTGCGTTAAATTCAGGGTCTTCAATGCCATCTGCTACTATTTTTTTACGCACTTTCATACGAAGCACAAAAAAAGAAACGCTGTTTTCTTCTATAGCTATGTTTAGCCTTATGCCGTTTAAAGGTTCATAAGAATATAATAATTCTTTAAATTTTTCTAAATTTTCTATAGGCACACTAATTTGGGCGTTTATGCCCTCATTTGCTATATAAACTCTGCCCATTACCCCTAGAGCTAAGAATTTTAAATAAAGCTCATCTCTAAAAGTTTGGGGGTCTTCAATCGTGTAATATTTATAGAAAGAAATTGTCTTTTTTGGTGTACTATCTAGCTTTGCTTTTTCTTTCAGCTCTCTATTTGAAATTTTATTGTGCAGTTTTTTTATTTTTAACTCTTTCATCATTATCTCCTGTTTTATTTTGGAACTATAAATCAAAGTGTACATACTATCTAATGAATGGCTTTTCGGTGCCACTTTTATTTCTTAAGGGATTTTTTAGAGATGCCCAATCCTTAAAATATTTTTTGCTTTGCTTCTATCTCATACCCAAAGATTCTTTCAAAAAATTGTTCAAATTTTTTCGTATCTCCCGAAACGTAAAATTCATCATCAATTTTATTTTCGCTGTTTATCTTTGTAAAGCTTCTTGCAGCCATATAAGCTGGGTTTATTAGCGTTGCATTTGTAAGCTTCGTTATTACAGGTTTAATTAGTGGGTAATGTGTGCAGCCTAATATTAGTGTATCTATATCACCTAATTTTTCTAAATATTTTTCCACTGCTTCATAAACATTTTTCGTATCAAGCTCGCCAGATTCTATAAGGGGTACAAAATCGGGGCAAGCAGTTAAAGATAAGTTAGGTATAAGCTTTTTAAAAATACCGCTTTTCACAGTCGCTTCTGTTGCAAAAAGCCCAATTTTGCCAGTCTTCGTTTCTTTTAAAGCGTCTTGCACAGCATATGAAATAAGTTCTGTAACTTGTCTATCAAAAACAACATTTGAAGCAAGTGTATTGCAAGCTGCAACAAATGCTTCACAGTCTTTTCTTTCTAAAAAATTAATAATTTCATTTGCATGGCTAGTCAAAACTTCTTTTGATTTAGAGCCATAAGGTGCTCTTTTCGTGTCTCCAAAATATATTATAGGTATGTTTGTAACTTTTTTAATCTCTTTATAAAAGGTTAGCCCGCCAACACCAGAATCAAAAACTCCAATTTTATTTATCTTTTGCATATATCATTCACCTATTTTAGGCTAGTGCTAAATCAAAAAGCTTTTGTAAAAGTTCCTTTTGATTTATGCCCATATGCTCTGCTAATTTAGGATACATTGAAATATCTGTAAAGCCCGGCATTGTATTTATTTCATTTAAGTATATTTCATTTTCTTCAGTTAAAAAGAAGTCTATACGAGAAATTCCTTTTCCATCTATTGCGTTAAAAATAGTTTTCGCTTGGTTTTTAAGTTCTTCTTTAATAGTTTCTTCAAGCAAAGCCGGAATTATCACTTCAGAAGTTTTTTCTAAGTATTTAGATTCATAGCTATAGTAATCTTCGGTCGTCGTTATTTCGCCAAGTTCCGAGATTAGCGTCTCTTTATCATCTTGTATTATGGCACATTCAATCTCACGAACTTTCATAAACTTTTCAATAAGTATTTTATCACTATATAAAAATGCTTCTTCTACAGCTGCCAAAACTTCCTTTTTATTTCTAGCAATGCCAGTTCCCACTGAAGAGCCTGCCGAAGCAGGCTTTATAAACACAGGGTAACCGAGGCTTCTAGCTTCCTTAGCACATTCATCTAAATTAATTTCATTTTTCTTATAAGTAAAACTAGGCACCACTTTTAATCCGGCTTCTTTAGCAATTAACTTAGTGAAGCTCTTATCCATGCAAACTGCACTAGTTAAAATGCCGCAGCCAACATATTTAATGCCTGCCAACTCAAAAAGACCTTGAATAGACCCATCTTCGCCTTGTTTTCCGTGAATAACTGGAAGTGCTAGATCAATTTTTATAGTTTTAAATTTTTCGCCATTTATTCTAAGAAGCGAACCGTTAGTAATATTTATAGTAACATCAACACAAAATTTTTCTAAATTTGCAGCATCTAAATGCTTTAAGTTTCCCTCATAAAGCATCCATCTATTTTCTTCTGTAATATAAATAGGCAATATGTTAAAAAAGCTAGGGTCTAGTTGATTTATAATATTTATGGCAGAAATTTTAGAAATTTTATGTTCGGGTGAAGCACCGCCAAAAAATATGGCAATATTTAATTTATTCATGTTACCTCCGTATATTTTAATAAATTATAACACATTATCATACTATGTTGCAAGGTTTTTTTTGATAAAAAGCATTAAAAAATGCCCAATCATTCCTTTAAAGGCACTCAATTATGAGTTTAAGTGCCGTATTATTAGGTTAGACTTTTTTACACATCTTGCTATTGAAAATATATCAATATTATGGTACAATAGCAATAACTTTTATGTTGATTTATGTAGATTATCCTTTTTAGGATAGAACTAGTCTGTTTGCATATAATAGACATTAAGAAATGAAAAATTTTAAAGGAGTGTTACTTCATATGACAGGTTTTCCACTTATTATTGTATTTATATTGGCTGTAGTTCTTATGATATTGGCCATATCTAAATTAAAAGTGCACCCATTTTTAGCAATAATGGGCACAGCTTTTCTTTTAGCCTTTTTTGCAGGCATTCCGCTTGTAAATACCGATTATAGGCTTGGTGTGCCTGCCATTATTGGTGCAGGTTTTTCTGCTATTTTCACAAACATTGGTATAGTTATTTTATTCGGTGCTTTAATAGGTTCTATCCTTGAAGCTACTGGCGGTGCATTCAAACTTGCAGATATGGTATTAAAAGTTTTAGGAAAAGTAAGCCCTACACTAGCTATGATTATTATGGGTTGGATAGTTTCTGTGCCTGTTTTCTGTGATTCTGGCTTCGTTATCCTTAACCCTGTTCGTAAATCTTTAGTGAAGAAAACAGGCACTAGCGGCGTTGCAACTGCCGTTGGCTTAGGGGCAGGCTTATACACTTCACACGTGTTAGTTCCTTTAACGCCAGGGCCTTTAGCCGCTTCAGAGATGATAGGCTTGGGCGATAATCTTTTATTAGTAATGATTGTTAGCTTTATAATATCCATTCCTGTAGTTATAGCTTCATATTTTTGGGCTAACTATGTTGGCAGGAAAACTCAAAGCAAAGAAGATTTAGCACTTAAAAACAAAGAAACAGTTGAAACTTATGAAACCCTTTTAAATGAAAAAGGCAAGCTTCCAAATGGTCTTTTATCTTTAGCACCTATAATAATGCCTATAATTTTTATGGCTATAGGCTCAGTAGCAAATGTTTCAGACGCTATTAGCGGTGATTTTCAAAGAATTTTAGCTTTCTTAGGAACTCCTATGATAGCATTAGCAATAGGGCTTTTATTCGCTATACTCCTTTTATATGTTTCTGGAAAAATGGCTGAATTTAATTCACTCACAAATGAAACACTTAAAACTATGGGTCCAATTTTATTTATTACTGCTGCAGGTTCTGTTTTAGGCAGGGTTATAAACGAAAGTGATATGGTAAGGTTTATAGAAGAAAGTGCAGGCTTTTTAGCAGGGCTTGGCTTAGTGTTCCCTTTCTTAATATCTGCTATTTTAAAAACTGCCCAAGGCAGCTCAACAGTTGCAATGATGATAACCGCTTCTATTATGGCACCGCTTATGTATCAATTAGGTCTAGGCAGCCCTATAATGGGTGCATTAACTGTAATGGCTATTGGGGCTGGTTCAATGGCAGCTTCCCACGCAAATGATAGTTATTTCTGGGTAGTAACAAATTTAAGCGATATGACTCCAGAGCAAGGCTACAAAAATTGGACTAGTATGTCTATAGTGCAAGGGTTAGCAGCAATAGTTGGTATAGTGATATTTTCGTTATTTGTTAATTGATTTTTTATAAATGTATTCTAACTGTTTGCAGTTAAAAAGCGGTGGCTAAAACTGCTCACTAGTTAGAATGCATTTTTATTAAGTTTTTTTACAAAGCTATTCTAGCTGTTCGCAGTTAAATGCATTTTTTATTAACAATATAAAATTTTAAAAGCCCCCGAAAGGCTAGTATTAAGGATTATAAATTATGAGAGATTTACGAGAAGATGCAGAAAAAATTATAGAAAATATAATTAAAGAAAATTTGCCGGGTGATGCAGTTAAAAAAGCACTTACAAATCATAAATTTGAAACTAATGAAATTTATTTAATTGCAATAGGAAAAGCCGCTTATACTATGGCAGAAGCCGCAAAAGAATTTCTAGGCGATAGGCTTAAAAAAGGTATAGTAGTTACTAAATATGAACATTCAAAAGGTTCTTTGGAAAATATAGAAATATATGAAGCAGGGCACCCAGTTGCAGATGAAAATAGTGTAAAAGCTACTGAAAAGTGTATTGAACTTGCAGAAACTTTAAAAGCCACAGATGAATTAGTGTTTCTAGTTTCAGGCGGGGGCAGTGCCATTTTTGAAAAACCTTCAGAGGGTGTAACTTTAGATGATATAATAACCGTAACGAACAACCTTTTAAAATCTAGTGCAGATATTGTTGAAATTAATATGATAAGAAAGCGTCTATCGGCTGTTAAGGCGGGGCGTTTTGCGGAGATAGCAGCCCCTGCAAAAATTTATGCGGTAATCCTTTCAGATGTTTTAGGTGATAG
>WRFW01000145.1 GCA_009787435.1 Defluviitaleaceae bacterium | reverse complement strand
AAAACTGGTTCTATTACTTCTATTCAAGCTGTATATGTCCCAGCGGACGACCTTACAGACCCAGCACCAGCAACAACTTTCTCTCATTTAGATGCAACAACAGTTCTTTCGAGAGCGATAGTAGAGCTTGGAATTTACCCTGCAATAGACCCATTAGAGTCCACTTCTCGTATATTAGACCCACACGTTGTCGGCGAAGAGCATTATGAAGTTGCAACGAAAGTACAGCAAACATTGCAACGTTATAAAGAGCTTCAAGATATTATAGCAATTCTCGGAATGGACGAACTTTCAGAAGACGATAAACTTTTAGTTCAGCGTGCAAGAAAAGTTCAGCGTTTCCTTTCCCAACCATTCCACGTTGCTGAAAAGTTTACTAATTACCCAGGTAAATACGTACAAGTGAAAGAAACAGTTCGTGGCTTTAAAGAAATATTAGAGGGTAAACACGATGATATAGAAGAAAGTTTATTTTTAAATGCAGGCTCTATAGATGAAGTTCGTGAAAGAAAAAGCACTTCAGCAAACTAGGAGGGTGTTATGGAATTAAGAATTGTAACACCGGAAGAAAACATGTATTTTTCAGAAATAGATTCAGCAGTCGTTAAAACGGGTGCAGGGCCTATTATATTCAGAAAAAGATTTACTCCTTTCGTTTGTAACGTTTTAGAGGGCGAGCTTAAAATTAGGCTTGCAGATAGAGAAATTTTAATTGTAACATCTTCTGGTTTTGCAGAAGTTATGAAAAATACTTTAACTTTAATTTGTGATTTTGCAATGCCAAAATCCGAAGATGAAGACACATTTGCTCTAATAAAAGAAAAACAAAAAACAGAAGAAGCTAAAAGAGTCCACTCGCTAGACGCAAGCAAAAGGGCTGAAATAATTTTAAAAAGAAATATATAGTTTACCTTTATAGGCTGCCCATTTAAATTTAAATTGGCAGCCTATTTTAAGATTATTATATGAGGTAGAATTAGTATGTCAGAAATACAATCTAAAATAGTAGGTGCTATAACGGTTTTGCCAGAGAATGGACGAAAACAGGTTTGGGATTTTATACAAGATGTTTTTGGCACTGAAGATAATTTGTCAGAAGAAGAAATTGAAGCTAAGGTGATGATAATCCTATTCTAATAAATGATGAACGCTATTCACCCGCAGGCAAGCTTTCACCAAAAAGCAAAGCAGACCTAGCTTTTACTATGCACATACTTCATTATCTATCATCAAAAGGAGCGGCTGCTATTGTAGAATTTCCTGGTGTGCTTTATCGGGGCGGTGCAGAAAAAACAATCCGTGAATATTTAATAAGGCAAAATTTTGTAGAATCTGTTATACAACTGCCTAGCAATTTATTTTTTGGCACGAGCATTGCCACAGTAACTTATTCAAGGAAAAGCTTTGTTATATGAATACTTTGGCATTACAGCCCCACCGGAGGTGGTTAAAAAACAACTTGAAAAAACTTCTGAAATAGTGTAAAATAGTATGATGATAAGTTACGAAGAAAAACCAAAAAAGATTGAACATATACCAGTTATGTTAGAGGAATGCCTTGAAAATTTAAATTTACATAGGGGTGGCACTTACTTAGATTTAACATTAGGGGCAGGCGGGCATTCCAGTGCTATTTTAAAAGCAGGTGTTAAAAAGCTCGTCTCTTTTGATAGAGATGTAGACGCTATAAAAAGTGCACAGCTCACTTTTAAAGATACTCCAAACATTACTATAATTCATTCAAATTTTTATGAAGTGAAAAAAGTTTTAAATAAGCTTGGAATATCTAAAATAGATGGTGTTTTAATTGATTTAGGGGTTTCTTCCCACCAGTTAGACACAGCAGAGCGTGGCTTTTCATATATGAAAGAAGCAAAGCTTGATATGCGTATGAATAGAGAAGATAGCAAAACTGCTTTTCAAGTAGTAAATGATTATGAAGAAGCAGAGCTTATAAAAATTATAAAAGAATATGGCGAAGAAAAGGGGGCAAAATTTATAGCTCGTGCTATAATCTTAGCTAGACCCGTTGAAACGACCCTTGAATTAGTAAATATAATTAAAAATGCTGTTCCAAAAAAATATGAAATGGATGCAGTGAAACGAACTTTCCAAGCTATAAGAATAGAGGTTAATGGAGAGCTTCAAATTATTGAAAGCACAATAAAAGATTTAATCCCTTTTCTTAATTTTGGCGGGCGAATTTGCATTATAACTTTTCATTCCCTTGAAGACCGTATAGTGAAAAAAACTTTTAAAAAATTAGAAAATCCTTGTGAATGCCCAAGGGCACTTCCTTGTGTTTGCGGAAATGAAAAAATTTTAAGTGCAAAAAAAATGATATTGCCAACAGAAGAAGAAATTAAACGAAATAAGCGTTCTAAAAGTGCTAAACTTCGTGTAGGAGAGAGTTTGGGCAAATAGTTTTCAAGATTTGTCTATTCTCTCATAGGAGAGAAACAGATGCAAGCTAGTCAAAGGAAATCAAATATAAGCCCCCAAAATAGAAGCCCAAGGGCTAGAAACAGCCAGCCAGCTAGAAACTTAAATAATAACAACTATAGTAGAAATAAAAAAGCTTCTCAATCATCAAATCTTAATAAGGCTAAAAAGCCTCAAATTAAATACGTGCAAGATGTTAGTAGAAAAAAAATACCATTTTCTGTATACATTTTAACTTTTTTAGGATTTGCTTTAGGCGTTGTAACTCTAATCTCTGGTGCAAACGTAACTTTGCAACGTATTCAAAATACGCAATTAGAAACCCAGCTTGCAGATATTTTAAATACAAACAACGCTTTATTAATAGAGCTTTCTGGGGATTTAGATATGTTAGATATAGATTATTTAGCTAGAACTTCTTTAAATATGGCAGAGCCACTTTTGCATCAAATAGAGCATATAGTTTTGCCGCCAGTGCGAACGCCTGAAATAGATTTTACACTTTTGCCGCAATATGAACCACATTTTTTTGATGGATTTGCAAGTTTTGCTGCAAGATTTTTGGTATTTTTAATAGGAGATAGATAAAAGATGAAAAAAAAGAAAAGCAAGCGAGAAAGGCTTTTGCTTAAAAGGACTAGAAAACAGCGGTTTTTGTTAATTGGTTTTTTAATTGCTTTTATAGGTCTATTTTCAAGAACCCTTTATATTTACATAGTCTATGGAGATGAATATTATAGAAGAGCTATAAGGCAGCAAGCTTTACACCGCAATGTGGACCAGTTTATAACACCTAACCGCGGTAATATTATGGATAGAAATGGTCAGCTTTTAGCTATAGGATCTTCTGTTTATAATGTAATAATAGATGTTCGCTTAATTCATGATTCAGTGCACGGCACAAGGGTTAATGATAGAAATAGAGCAAATTCAGCCTTAGAAGCCCTTAATTACCATTTAGATCTTGAAGCAGGTAGATTAGAAAGCTATTTTGAAATTTCACGAGAATATGGCACAGAAAGTTATGGAAGACCCGCAAGAGATACAAACTTTTTAATTTTAGAACGGGGAATAAGTCCAATTCTAGCCCAAAATTTTATAAATCACTTTCCATTTATAGTTTTAGAAGAAGATACAAGCAGAACTTACCCCCGTGGCTATTTAGCAGCTAATGTAATCGGCTTTTTAAGTGGTGATGGAAACCACTGGGGATTAGAAGGCTATTATAATACAGCTCTTTCAGGAACGCCAGGGCGTAGAATTCGTCAATTCACAGAGCATGGGATAGCCCAAACTAATGAGTTTTTGCCCGTAAATGGGAAAACTTTATTAACTACTCTAGATGCCGCCTTACAAGAACGCCTTCTAGAAATAGTAACGAGATATTCATCTAAATATGAAGTAAGAAGAGGTATGATAATAGTTACAAATCCACACACTGGTGAAATTGTTTCTATGGTTCAATACCCAAGCTTTAATAATGCAGCACCAACATACATAGGCGATGTTACAAGCCCTCGTATGCGAGACAGGCTTAGAACTATAGAGGGTGAGCAGCGAACAGGGGAATTTTTTAGAATATGGGCAAATTCTAATATAAACCATTCTTTTGAGCCTGGCTCTATTTTTAAACCGCTTATAGCGGCGGCAGCTCTTGAAGAGGGTTTAATTAATATAAATTCTCATTTTTATTGCCCTGGTTTTATAGATATTGGCGGGCAAAGAATACATTGTTGGATATTTGCCCACGGAAGCACCCATGGTGATATATCACTTTCAGATGCTATGGCTGTTTCTTGCAATGTAGCTGCAATTATGATAGGTAACTTGCTCGGTAGAGACCGTTTTTATGATTGGGTTCGTGATTTTGGTGTTGGTCAGCTTACAGGTGTTGATTTAGTCGGCGAAGCTAGCGTTTTATCACTTACTTATACGAGAGATGAACTAAACCCAGTTGAGCTTGCTACTTCTTCAATAGGGCAAGGCTTTAATATGACCCCTATACAAGCTTTAAATAGTTTTAATGCTATAATAAATGGCGGCTATTTAATGCGGCCTTTTATAGTTTCAGGCATAGTTGACCAAGCAGGAAATATAATTTCAGAAAATGAGCCAGCGGTTTTAAGAAATATTCTTTCAAGCTCAACTAGCGATTTTTGGCGTGAAGAAATGGAAAGAACAGTCTCTTGGCAAAGAGCAACAGGCACAACAGCAAGAGTAGAGGGTGTTAGTGTAGGTGGCAAAACAGGGACAGGGCAGCAGCACACAAGAGGAAGTTTTCAATATTCTAATTCTTTTATAACTTATTTACCTGTTGAAAATCCTAGGTATAGCGTTATCGTAACTTTGTATATTCCAGAATTTAATGGTGGGCCTAGTAGGCTTCCTGCAGGTATAATAGGGCATATGGCACGCGAAGTAATGGAGCAAATAGTATTAATTCGTGGTGTTCACACTACCGTTTCTGTTCCTTTTCAAGATTCAGCTATTTTGGAAGATTATGTGGGCTTAAGCTCTGTTGCAGCTGTTAATAAAATTATTGAAAAAGGTTTAATTCCAGATGTTTCTGGAAGAGGAACAGTTGTAACTTCTCAGCACCCAGCAGAGGGTATAAGTTTGCCAATCGGTACTAGGGTATTTTTATTTTTAGAAGAAGCAGACGAGTATGAAAATGAAGAAGAGCAGAGCTATTTTGTTCCAAACTTATTAGGCTTAGATGTATACACCGCATCTTATATGCTCTTAGGGCTAGGGTTTAATTATAGTGTTTTTTATGTCCATGAAAACGAAAATTTGCAAGGAATTATAACCGCACAAATGCCCTTAGAAAATTCCAGAGTAGGCGAGGGGACTAGCGTTAGTATAATTGTAGAATAAATGGTTTGGCAAAAATGTTTTTATAAAAATTGAGAGCCTTTTTGGCTCTCTTTTTTATTTAGACATTATTTAAACGAACATACTCTATTTGCTTAAAAATTTTAATTAACTTGGCTAAAGTTTAAATTTGGCATAATTTAAATTTCGGCATTTTTTTAAAAATGCAAAATTTGCATAAAAAAATTTTGAAATTTGCTTGACAAACTCACAAGAATGGATTAAAATGATTGCGTTACTTAATAAAATTAAGCAATACATTTTTGGAGGAAAAAATGAAAAAAACTTTAATGCCCTTGTTTGCCTTATCAGTCCCATTTGTTTTATCATCTTGTGGAAATGGTGTATACCAGCCACAACCAAATGGGGGGGCAGAAACATCACCGCCAGCAGACACAGCTTCGGATAATATTGAAGTTTTAGACGTTGTTGTGCTTTATTCAAATGCTATTTCAGATGGGCGTGGCGAATGGATTGCCGAGCAAGCTCGCCAAATAGGTATTGATTTACAGCTTGTAGACGCTGGCGGTGTCGCTATTGCAAACCGTATTATTGCAGAGCAGGGCAACCCGCAAGCAGATGTTGTCTTCGGGCTTAACCAACTTCTTTGGGCAGAATTAGTAGCAGAGGGTGCAATCACACCTTATGTGCCTATATGGGCAAATGAAGTTCCTACACATTTAAACAACCCAAATGGTTATTTTCATGCAGTCGCTTTAGTAGGGAACTTGCTAGCTTATGATTTAGCGCAAATAACCCCAGAAGAAGCACCAACAGATTGGCTAGACTTATGGCACAATGAAGAATTTCACGGCCGCTATACTTTCCCAAATGCTTTAACAGGAAGCACCGTACATATGATACTTAGCGGTATTTTTACCAGATTTTTAGATGATAGCGGGCATCTAGGAATATCAGCAGAGGGTTGGGGGAATATTGCTGCTAAATTTGCAAATGGCGTTATGACAAACGAAGATATTTTTGTTGAAATGGTAAACCCTGCTTCAGAAGTTGCAATGGGTCAAATTTGGCATATGGGCATTGCTCCTCGTGAAGCACAGTTTAATATGGAGGCTGGGGTTGTCGTGCCGGAGATTGGTATTCCTTTCTCTGTGGAGGGGGTAGCCCTTATAAATGGTGCTAACAACGAAGAAGCAGCACAGCGTTTTATAAATTGGTTTGGCAGTGCAGAAGTTATGAATGGATTTGGTATAGCTTTTGATTATTTGCCTGCTAACCCTGCTGCACATTCAGGCTTAAGCGATGCGACGCTTGCTATAGCCGCTATTCCAGAGCAACACATTAATTGGGATGTAATCGCTCCTAATATGCCGGCTTGGTTAGAACATATATATTTAAACTATTTACACTAAAAAGTATTTTATTTAAGCATTTATATAGCTAGTGAACGATTTTTAGCCACTGCTTTTCAAATTGTGAGCAGCTATATAAATGATTAATTCACAAATTAGGATAGGTTAAGAAGTGATAAAATTAAACGATATAAAAGTGAACTTTGGAACTTTTGAAGCACTAAAAGGCATTAACTTAGAGGTGAAAGAGGGTGAATTTTTTACCCTATTAGGACCTTCAGGCTGTGGAAAAACTACTACTCTTCGTAGTATAACAGGTTTTATTACTCCAGCAAGCGGCACAATCACTATAGATAATATAGATATAACAAATTTAGAAGTAGAAAAAAGAAATATAGGCATGGTCTTCCAAAACTATGCCTTGTT